>CBDTUM010000079.1:0-19783 GCA_965363495.1 uncultured Desulfopila sp. | reverse complement strand
CCAAAACCTCTCTCATGTTTTTCTGCAAGGGTATTACATGCCGTCTATTTATGACGTGTACCAGAAGTACCGGGAATTGATAAAGGATAAGGTAGTCATCAGATTGCATGGGCCTGATCGCAAGGGAATCGAGCAACAGACCGGTAAAGAGTGGGATAAGATCGTAGCCCCAAAGGATGGCGACATTGTGTCACTTGCAGCAATGGTAACAGATTTACAGTCGAGAGGGGTACATTGCTTTATTTATGTCAACAACCATTTCGAGGGGTGTGCACCGAGGACGATCGACAGGATTATGGCAAGTTTGTGGTAAAACCCAGTACTGCCAACTCCCAGCAATTACAGATGACAATTTCTATTTTATTATTGACAGCCGGCAGACGAGAGTTATAATTATCGTCAAATGGCGATATGTGAATACAAGAGGAGGATCGATGAAAATATTTATACGAGTCATGAAAGCTCTGTCCGACCCGAACAGGGTACGGGTGGTAAAACTCCTCCAGGCAGAAGAACTCTGTGTCTGTGAACTCCAGGAAGTCCTGGGACTGGCGCAGTCGACGGTCTCCAAGCATATGAAAATCCTGGAGGATGCGGGCCTGGTGGAAAGGAAACGACAGGGAACCTGGATAATTTACAGTCTGGCAGATGGCAGCGAGTCGGTGTTTGCAAAAACAATGCTGACTGCGCTTCGTGATTGGCACGATGATGACAGCGAACTGGACAGGATGTGCAAGGCCCTGCCGGCTGCTGCAGTGCAACGTTATAGCACCACAAAGAATTAAAGGACAGACTCATGAAAGCAATACAACCCGTTCACACTGATTGCGGGTGTGACAGTCAAAAGACAACTGTCGAGCAAACACCAGCAACTCGAAAAAGCAGCATAACCAAAGCCATCCTCCTAGGACTGCTCGGGCTTGCCGGCTGGTATGTAGTTTACCAACAACTCGAACCCTTCTCGTATTATTTCGCCTACTCTTTGCTCGGTCTGGAAAAGGGCAGTCATCTCGGCGAAGCCATCCAGTTTTTTGTCTATGACACGCCAAAGGTGATGATGCTGCTGACGCTCATTGTCTTTGTGATTGGCATGATTCGTTCGTTTTTTACCCAGGAGCGAACCCGTAAATATCTGGCAGGAAAACGCGAGACGGCAGGCAACGTGATGGCGGCCATGCTCGGTATTGTCACGCCATTTTGTTCTTGCTCCGCAGTACCACTCTTTATCGGTTTTGTGCAAGCCGGAATTCCCTTAGGTGTAACCTTCTCTTTTCTCATTGCAGCCCCGATGGTCAACGAGATTGCCGTTGTCCTGCTCTATGGCCTGCTTGGCTGGAAGGTTGCCGCCATCTATCTTACAACGGGTCTCATGATCGCCATAGTTTCCGGCTGGGTCATTGGCCGCTTCAAACTGGAGCACTGGATTGAAGACTGGGTACAGGCGCTTCGGGCGGGTGAAGCCGTGGTCATAGAAGAAAAATTGAACTGGAGTGAGCGCATTGTTCGTGGTCGGGAAGCTGTGCGAGATATCGTTGGCAAAGTCTGGATCTACGTCATTGCCGGAATTGGTGTTGGTGCTGCTATTCATGGCTATGTGCCTGAGACCTTTATGGCCTCTATCATGGGTAAGGATGCCTGGTGGTCAGTGCCTGCTGCGGTTGTGGTTGGCATCCCCATGTACTCCAATGCCGCCGGTATTGTACCGGTGGTGGAAGCGCTTCTTGGCAAAGGGGCCGCACTTGGCACCGTCCTGGCCTTTATGATGAGTGTTATCGCTTTGTCACTGCCGGAAATGGTCATTCTCCGCAAGGTACTTAAAACTAAGTTGATAGCGGTCTTTATCGGAGTCGTCGGTTGCGGAATTTTATGCACCGGTTATCTGTTCAATTTGATTATTTGAATCTGCTCTATCTGGACATATTTCCAGGTCTTACCAAGAGACGCATGTGCAGCAAACCAGAATTTCAACACGAAAAATGAGGAACAATATGGAAATAAAAATATGTGGACCGGGATGTGCTGCTTGTGAAAAAGCGCAGAAAACAGTCGAGGCTGCAGTTGCCGCAAAAGGCATCCAGGCTGTGGTTGTTAAGGTTACTGATTTTCAGGAAATAGCCCAGCTGGGTATTTTTTCTACCCCGGCCGTAGTGGTTGACGGCCAGGTTAAATGTGTTGGCCGTGCCCCAAAACAAAGTGAAGTTGAAGAGTGGATATGTTGATTTTTTCCAGGAGGATAATCTGATGATTAAATATGGATTTCTAGGACTCGGGATCATGGGCAATGCCATGGCTGCCAACCTCATTGGCGCCGATTTTGATGTAACGGTCTGGAACAGGACAAAGGCAAAATGCATGCCGCTGGTTGAGCAAGGGGCGAGTCTCGGCACCAGCCCCGGCGAAGTGACGGCTCAGTGTGATATCACTTTCGCCATGGTTTCGGACCCGGCTGCCGCGACAGCTCTTTTCTTTGATGCAGGCGGGGTTATAGACGGCATGGGACCTGGGAAAGCATATGTCGATATTTCAACGGTCGACCCGACAACCTCTCTACGCATAGCTGAAGCAGTAAAGACCAAAGGCGGACGTTTTCTGGAAGCACCGGTTTCCGGCAGCAAGAAGCCTGCCGAAGATGGTACCCTGGTATTTCTGTGCAGCGGTGATGAATCGTTATACCATGATGCCGCCCCTGCTCTCGAGATTATGGGCAAAAAATCTTTTTACTTTAAGCAGATCGGCCAGGGTGCGCAGATGAAACTTGTGGTCAATATGATAATGGGCACGATGATGACTGCATTCGGCGAAGGGCTCGCTCTTGGCGATAAAGCTGGTCTCACGATGACCGACATTCTCGATGTTTTGACCCTAGGAGCCATTGATAATCCGATGTTTCGCATGAAGGGGCCGCAGATGGCGCAAAACAATTTTGCAACCGCATTTCCGCTCAAACATATGCAAAAAGATATGCGACTCGCTCTGCAAATGGCAGATGAATATGGCCAGCCGCTCTTCACCGCCGGTGCTGCCAACAACTTGTATATTAAGACAAGGCAAGCAGGCGGAGCCGATGAAGACTTTTCGGCGGTCTTAAAAGCCATCATCGGTTAGCGGTGGACAGAAAGCCCAGCTCAGATACGTATCGTAATTTTGGACGCTTAGTTAAGGCAACGATCTTTAAAAACCAACGAGATCATCAACCGGAAAAACAACCGGTTTCCCGGTAATGCGCTCCAGCGTTTGGCTGATGATTTCTATATTGTTATCAAAGCCTCCGTGCGATGCGCTTTGCCATTTTTCCGGCAAAGCGGCACCTATCTTACGCCGAGTGAGAATTTTCTCTTCGCTGTGGATTTTCAGACGTTTCTTTAACTTGCTGGTTTCCACAGCAATTCGCCAATTGACCAGAGTTTCAGCGGTAATTGATGAGCCGTCCCAACCAGATTACCCCGCAGGAGCACTACCGTTTTTATTGCTTTGGTTTCCATTTTTTACCCTCCCCTTTATGTTCAATGATCCTGCCGATAGCTGCGTATGCTACCAGAAAACGCTAGAGATTCAAGCTGCTGCGCTCACAGGCTGTCAGTAATTCGGGTCTGGAAAAACCCTGCTTTTCAACGCATAGACCGCCTTGAAAGGCATATAATCTGAACTGGGCGTGACAGAGTATGAGATAATCTGCTCACCATTTATGGACAGGCACGAACGAGCAACGTGCCATGGAGAAGCTCAAGAACTGTACCCAGAACAGAGGTTCCACAACAAGAGAGAGACAGGTTTAAAAGTGAAGGGTCGAACAAACCCTTGTTCAAGAGTAGTAGGAGAGCTCTTGAGCCTTAAGTATGCGAGATTTCTGCTATGACTTCCTCTTCCCCATAAGCATCTGTCATAATGGGACCTCACATCATTCTACACGCTCCGTTCGTAAGGAATCCCTCTCTGTGTAAGAGGTGCCAAAAAAATTTATAACCATAATCTGCACTTCGATCTCATAGAGAATTTTCTGCCCATGACCCTGCAGAAAAATTAACGTATTGTTTTTATGATAAATATATTTGCTCACCAGGCATTTATTATTTCAACAGAGGGCTGCCCGCATCCGGATCACTCACTTCTCTTTTTATCGTAAAAAAAAAACAAAAAAAATCTTGCATACAGCCATGAATGTATATAGAGTTGCCTCCTTTCCCTGCATGGGATAAAAGCGTATCTGTTTTCATCGCATCCACCATCAAATACCAATAGGACGATCATGTTCAAATTCAAAAGTAAAACTTTCATTTTCCCAGCTGTCCTCCTGGCAGTGGCCCTGCTGAATGGCTGCAGGGAAGAGGCCCCGAAAACCATGGCCAAACAACCTCCCGTTGAGGTCGACATAGTCACTCTCAAACCACAGCCAGTGAAGCTTGAAGCGGAATTGCCCGGACGTACCGCAGCGTATCGAATGGCTGAAGTTCGTCCACAAGTAAATGGTATCGTCAAACAGCGGCTGTTTACCGAAGGTAGTAAAATCAAGGCCGGAGACGTCCTCTACCAAATAGATCCGGCTCTCTATGAGACAAAACTTGCCAGTGCGAAGGCAAGCCTGGCCAAGGCGAAAGCCAATGAGCATTCAACTCGATTGAAGGCGGCAAGATATAAGAAACTTGTTCGCACCAATGCTGTGAGTGAAATGGATCAAGTCGACATTGAGGCCAGTTGGCAAGAAGCCGTTGCCGAAGTGGCCTTAGCAGAAGCGGCAGTCAACAGCGCCCGTATCGATCTCGACTACACCCGGGTGACGGCCCCGATCAGCGGGCGAATCGGCAAGTCGATGATCTCTGAGGGAGCTCTGGTCACAGCCCAACAAATTTCCCCCTTGGCTACTATTCAGCAGCTCGATCCGCTCTATGTTGATGTCACCCAGTCGAGCACGGAAATGCTCATGTTGAAAAAAAACTTGTCTTCTGGATTGATGCAAAACAACGAATCGACGCGTTCTAATGTGACTATTCTGCTCGAAGATGGTTCAGCATACGGACAACCCGGCTCTCTCGAATTTTCTGATGTAACGGTGGATCAATCCACTGGAAGCGTGACCCTGCGGGCCCTTGTCGCCAATCCTGACGAAGAATTGTTGCCTGGGATGTTTGTACGAGCCCGAATTGCCACAGGTACGAGGCAAGAAGCTCTTCTTGTGCCTGCCGAAAGCATCAGCCGAACCAGTAAAGGCCAGGCGGTTGTCATGCTGGTGAATAGCCAGTCAACTGTTGAAAGTCGCATCATAGAGAGCGGGCAGAATATTGGCGATAAAGTTTTGGTCAAGGAAGGACTGGTGGCTGGAGATCAATTGATTGTAGCAGGACTTCAGAAAATCAGACCAGGCGTTCCTGTCAAGGGTATCGAACAGAACAATTCCTTGTCAGGACAGGTTGCCCAGAAGACAGAATCCACAGCCCCAGTCAAACAAGCGGAGTAAATCATGGCCAGATTTTTCATAGATAGACCCATTTTTGCGTGGGTTATAGCTATTGTTATTATGCTGGCAGGCGCATTGTCCATCCTGCGCCTGCCCATATCGCAGTATCCTGAAATAGCACCCCCGGCAGTAACCATTACTGCAAAATACCCCGGCGCTTCAGCCAAAACCATCGAAGACAGCGTAACCCAGCTAATCGAGCAGAATATGAACGGCCTGGATAACCTTCTTTATATGAGTTCGCAGAGTTCGTCGGCAGGATCGGTCACAGTTACACTGACCTTTCAAGCAGGCACAGACCCGGATATCGCTCAGGTGCAGGTGCAGAATAAGCTGCAGCAGGCAACCAGCCTGCTCCCACAGGAAGTCCAGCAACAGGGATTACAGGTAGCGAAAGCAAATTCGACTTTTTTGATGATCATCGGACTTATTTCGGCAGACGGCGGTATGGATAAAAATGATCTTACGGATTATATGGTTTCTAGCCTCAAAGATCCCCTGAGCCGTACCTCTGGAGTTGGCAGCATCCGCATCTTCGGTGGCCAATACGCGATGCGTATTTGGCTTGACCCACACAAGCTCAATAGTTTTCAGTTGACACCCGGCGATGTCAGTGCGGCAATCTCAGCCCAGAATAATCAGGTTGCGGTGGGCGATTTAGGCGGAACTCCTTCTGTTGCCGGACAGCAGGTAAGTGCCAGCATGATAGCGCAAACCAAAATGAGTTCGCCCGAACAATTTGCCAATATCCTGCTCAAGGTAAACAACGACGGTTCACAGATCCGTTTAAAGGACATTGCCCGGGTTGAGATCGGAGGGGAAAGTTACGATTCGGTAACAAGTTTCAATGGTCAGCCGGCCGCCGGTATGGCCATAATGCTGGCCACCGGCGCCAATGCTCTGGATACTGCGCAGGCGGTTCGTGATAAGCTCGGCGCGTTGCAACCGTATTTTCCGGCTGGGGTCGAAATCGTCTATCCCTATGATACCACGACTTTTATTAAAATATCGATCGAAGAAGTCGCCCACACCCTGGTGGAAGCGATTATCCTGGTTTTTCTGGTGATGTTTCTCTTCCTGCAGAATTTCCGAGCGACCCTCATCCCGACCATCGCCGTACCGATCGTTCTGCTCGGTACCTTTGGGATTATGGCGGCGTTTGGCTTTTCCATAAATACCTTAACCATGTTCGGCCTGGTTTTGGCCATTGGTCTGCTGGTCGACGATGCCATTGTTGTCGTTGAAAACGTGGAGCGGATTATGGCAGAGGAAGGGTTGTCGCCACGGGAGGCAACTCAGAAATCGATGGATCAGATCACCAGCGCTTTGATCGGTATTGCTCTGGTACTATCCGCAGTCTTCGTTCCCATGGCATTTTTTGGTGGTTCCACCGGGGCAATCTACCGACAGTTTTCCTTGACCATTGTTTCGGCGATGGCCCTTTCGGTTTTTGTCGCTCTGACCCTCACCCCCGCGCTCTGCGCGAGCATGCTGAAACCGATACAACCCGGCCATCATGAAAAAAAGACCGGCTTTTTCGGCTGGTTCAACCGGATGTTCACCCGCAATACCGAACGTTATACCACCAGTGTCTCATACGTTATTAAACGATCAGGCAGGTTCGGCCTGATTTATGTTCTCCTTATTGGCGGAATGGTTTTTCTCTTCACCAAGTTGCCGACATCCTTTCTTCCCAGTGAGGATCAGGGCGTTTTCCTCACCATGGTGCAGCTGCCAACAGGTGCAACGCAGCAGAGGACGCAGGATGTGCTTGACAAAGTACGTAACTACTACCTCACCAAAGAAAACGGTAATGTTGTCTCGGCTTTTACCGTAGCCGGTTTTAGTTTTGCCGGTACCGGACAGAACATGGGGCTGGTTTTTGCCCAGATGAAAGACTGGAGCGAGCGCAAAGGCAAGGAGCAGTCTGTTGACGCGATACTCGGCCGAGCCATGCACTATTTCCCCACGATCAAAGAGGCACAGATATATGCCTTCAATCTTCCCGCCATCCAGGGACTCGGCTCGTCAACCGGCTTTGATTTTTATCTGCAGGATCGTGCCGGACTGGGCCATGAAAAACTGATCGAAGCGAGAAATCAGCTCCTTGGCATGGCAGCGCAAAATCCTCATATCACCCGTGTCCGGCCCAACGGTATGGAGGACACCCCACAATATAACGTGGACATCGACTATGAGAAAGCCATGGCTCTGGGAATTACGGTGAGTAATATCAACACAACCCTGTCCACCGCCTGGGGATCAAACTACGTGAACGACTTTGTTCATGAAGGTCGCATAAAAAAAGTATATCTCCAGGCCGATGCGCCATACCGTATGCAGCCCGAGGACATCAAGCAGTGGTATGTTCGTAACAGCAGTGGTGGAATGGTACCGTTTTCAACCTTTACCAGCGGTCATTGGAGTTTTGGTTCGCCACGACTGGAACGGTTTAACGGCAACCCGGCTGTTGAGGTCATGGGCGAGGCCGCGCCAGGTAAGTCAAGTGGCGAGGCCATGGCGGCGATAGATCAACTTGTGTCCCAGCTCCCCAGCGGTATTGGCTATGAATGGACCGGGACGTCATATCAGGAGCAACAGTCAGGTTCTCAAGCGCCAGCTCTCTATGCAATATCCCTACTCGTTGTTTTTCTCTGCCTTGCCGCCTTGTACGAAAGCTGGACTGTGCCGTTTTCAGTTATGCTGGCGGTACCTCTCGGTGTACTGGGGGCCCTGGCGGCCGCATATTTACGTGGTATGGAAAACGACGTCTATTTTCAGGTAGGGCTCTTAACGACCATCGGCCTTTCGGCAAAAAACGCTATCCTGATTGTTGAGTTTGCCAAGTCGCTCCATGACGAAGGAATGGAGCTGGTCAAGGCGACGGTAGAGGCATGCAAGATGCGACTCCGCCCTATCCTTATGACATCATTTGCCTTTATGCTTGGGGTTTTTCCCCTGGTAATCAGTACGGGCGCAGGTGCCAACAGCAGACATGCCATTGGCACAGGTGTTTTTGGCGGTATGTTGTCGGCAACACTCCTGGCCGTCGTTTTCATCCCTCTCTTTTTTATTATCGTTATGAAACTTTTTAGAAAACGTCAGGCAAAACAAAATGTTGTTGCTTCGGTTCAGGAGGGTTGATGGTATGAATATCCAAGCAAAAATATTCACAGCAGGGGTGTTGTTACTCGTTTTAAACGGGTGCAGTATGGCGCCGGATTACCTGCGGCCGTCAATGCCTGTGGCCGAAACCATACCAGGCTTACGTGCTGAGCAGCTGGAATCTTCCAGAGGAACTCAGGACACCTCAAAAGTATCTGAACTCGGGTGGCGCAACGTTTTTACCGATCCTCTGCTTCAGCAGCTCATTGAAACGGCACTTACCAATAACCGTGATTTACGCGAGACAGTCCTCAATGTCGAAGCGTACCAGGCCCAATACCGTATCCAGCGCTCAGCATTGCTGCCAACCATTGCCGGAAACGGTTATGGGTTAAAGCAACGCAGTCTCAGCGGAACAACCCGTTATACCAGCGAGGCATATTCACTCGAAATTGGTACAACGGCATATGAGCTCGATCTTTACGGTCGTATCCGAAACCTCAAAGACCAGGCACTCGAACAGTATCTGGCCATGCAGGAGACCCATAGAAGCGCCACTATCAGCCTCGTTGCAGAGGTCGCCAAATCGTATTTTACCTGGCGCACAGACCGGGAACTCCTGGAGATTTCAGAGGATACCAGAAAAACCGAAGAAGAATCGTATTTGCTCATTAAACAGCGCGCAGAAGCTGGGATAGCAAACGAACTTGATCTGGCTCAGGCCCGTACCAGCCTGGAGACTGTGAAAGCCAATCTGGCCTTGTACCGGAGGCAGGTCGCCCAGGATCTTCATTACCTGACACTGCTCGCGGGCACATCGTTACCTGGATTATTGTTGAATAATACAGGATCATTAAGTGATCTGGAACCGCTTTCTGTTATGCCAGCAACACTTTCTTCCACAGTATTGCTGGAACGGCCCGACATCATGGCTGCGGAGCATGAATTAATAGGGGCCAATGCCAATATCGGAGCTGCCAGAGCCGCCTTTTTTCCGACCATTAGCCTGACAGCCAGTGCCGGGGTGATCAGCTCTGATCTTTCCGACCTCTTCGATGGCGGCTCAGGTTCATGGCTGTTTGCCCCAACCATAGGCCTGCCTATTTTTACTGCAGGCAGGTTACAGGCTGAGCTCGATGTCACGAAAATCCAGAAAGAAATATATGTTGCCCGATATGAAAAAGCTATACAGACTGCCTTTCAGGAAGTTTCTGACTCTCTGGTGGCAAGAGATACATATAGGGAGCAGATCCGTGCACAAAAAGCCAATCTGCAGGCAAATGAAAAGTATTACAGCCTTGCCAGGGAACGGTACCAGCAGGGAGTAGACAGTTTTCTCATCCTGCTCGATGCCCAACGTTCACTTTACAGTTCCAGGCAGAATTATCTGAGCCTGAACCTTGCCAAGCTGACCAATCAAGTAAACCTCTACAAGGTTCTTGGCGGCGGTTGGAAAGAGCAGACGTAACAATATAAGGAAGTTAAGGAAGTATTATGGCACGAAAAACAAAAGAAGATGCCTTGAAAACCCGTGAAGCTATTGTCGATGCTGCAGTGCAGGTCTTTTCAGTCCAGGGGGTCTCCCGCACCACTCTGGCCAATATAGCAAAACAAGCAGGGGTAACCAGAGGGGCTATTTATTGGCATTTCAAGAACAAGGAAGATCTGCTCAGTGCCCTCTGGGAGCAGCTCCTCCTGCCCTTTGAGCCTCTGTCCAGGGCAAGCGAAACCCCTGAGGAACCGGATCCACTTGGCAAATTGCAACAGACCTACATCAGTTTTTTTACCAGACTGAAAGAAGAGCCACAGCTCCTGAAAATTTATCAGATTTTGATCAGTAAATGTGAAACGGTAGAGGACACCGGCACACTGCATTTGCATCGGGTCAATTGTCATCTGGAGGGACAGAAAAAAATTGAAAAAATCCTGCGGAATGCTATCTCGCATGGCCAGTTACCGGCAGATCTCGATGTTCGACTGGGCAGCATCGCCACCATTGCCTTTATCGATGGCCTGGTTGCGAACTGGATTATGTTTCCAGGCCTATTGGATGTCGATCATGAAATTCCGACTATCCTCGGTGGATTGATACAGATGCTGCGCGCCGGTTTTATTCAATGATGGCGGGGTAAAAATTTAATTCGATTATCGGAGGACACTTCCTTCTTCCCTTACAGAAAAGTGAAGTGTCCCCCTATTTTCAGTCCTTTTTAAAATGGACCAGCACCGTCCCTGTTTCGACCGCATCACCCTGCTCTACACAAACAGATTCGACCACCCCGTCAGCCGGTGCAGATACCGCACTTTCCATCTTCATCGACTCTAAAATGACCAATTCCTGACCGCGAAAAACCCGTTCTCCGGCCTTGACCTTGACATCCACCACCAGACCGGGCATTGGACAGTCGAGGATATTGCCGGCGACCTTTTCGACGGGCGACGGCATATAGCCGGCAAGCGCCCACTCCCGGGGATTGTATATCTCAAAAAAGGACGTCACCCCACAAAAAGCGGCTTCGATGAAATTGCCACTGGTTTTGAGGCGGAAAAAAGCATCCTCCCCATTGATATTGAGCTTTAACCGCCGCCGATAAAATTCCATGGGCGGAATAGTGACCAGACAGGCTGTCTCATCCACCTGTACAAGCCACTGCAGGTTGTTGTTTTTATCTTCCAGTCGGATATGAAAAATATGTTCGTCACACTTGGTGACATATTCAAAATGGGCCTTAGATCGCGTTGAGGCACCCACTTTGGCCTTCAGCGGCAGAAGCGATTTTAGAACCAGGTTCTCTCGCAGATGGTAAATGAGAGTGGTAGCCGTGGCCATAGCAACCAGGATCTCAGCCGGTGGGGCGATCCTGGTTTGTGGATCAAGTAGATAGGTCGGAATAAAATCGGTGGAAAGTTCGCCCTTGATGAATACCGGATGGGTAAGCACCTGATTGGCAAAATCGATATTGGTGAATATCCCCTCGATATGAAAGCCGTTCAAGGCCTGGACCATCAGCTTGCGGGCCTCCTCGCGATTTTCTCCCCAGGTGATAACCTTGGCCAGCAGTGGATCATAATAGACACTGACGGTACTGCCCGCAGCACAACCCGTATCTACCCGGATGTTCTTGCCCCAGGGCTCGGCATAGCGGGTAATCAGGCCGATGGATGGCACAAAATTACGTTGCGGATCTTCGGCACAGACCCGCACTTCCATGGCCCAGCCGGTCAGGGCAATGTCGCTCTGACTAAAAGGCAGAGCTTCGCCTGCAGCAATACGCAACTGCAACTCGACCAGATCCATGGAGTTGACCAGTTCAGTGACCGGATGCTCTACCTGCAGCCGGGTGTTCATTTCCAGGAAAAAGAATTCGCCGGTTTCATCAAGGATAAACTCCACTGTGCCGGCATTGACATAACCGGCACGTCTGGCCAGTTCACAGGCGAGCGATCCCATCTTCTCTCGAAGGATGGGATCAAGAGCACAGGAGGGAGATTCCTCAATAATTTTTTGATAACGCCGCTGGATGGAACATTCCCGCTCACCTAAGTGCACCACATGGCCATGCTGGTCGGCGATGATCTGAATCTCAATATGGCGAGGTTTTCTGATGTAGCGTTCGACAAAGATCCGGTCATCGCTGAAGGATTTCAGGCTCTCCTTTTGACAGAGCTTTAAAGCAGAATCCATTTCTTCGGCCCGCTCGACAATCCGCATGCCCTTGCCTCCGCCTCCGGCAGCAGGTTTTAAGAGGATTGGAAAGCCGACAACGCCTGTAGCCGCCAGTGCTTCCTCCAGCGAAACAACTGGTTCACTATGACCGGGAACGGTCGGCACCTCGGCAACTATAGCCATTTTCTTGGCGGCTATTTTGTCACCCATGGAGGCAATGACTTCGGCTGGCGGACCAATAAAGGTCAATCCCGCGGCGACCACTTTTTCAGCAAAGAGGGGATTTTCCGATAAAAAACCATAGCCCGGATGAATGGCCTGGCAGCCGGTGGTAAGAGCTGCGTCGATGACTTTATCTATTGCCAGATACGAATCAGAGGGACGAGCCCCACCCAGCAGTACAGCCTCATCGGCTTTGATGACATGGACACTTCTGAAATCCGGTTCCGAATAGACAGCCACGGTGCGAATCCCCATAGCCTTGCAGGTGCGGATGATCCGAACGGCAATTTCGCCACGATTAGCGATCAGTATTTTTTTGAACATTGGTGGCCTCATAGTGGAATATTGCCGTGTTTACGATCGGGTCGCTCGCTCTTTTTGCTCTCCAGAAACTGGAGGGTGCGGATCAACCTGTGCCTGGTGTCACGGGGGAAAATGACATCGTCGATATAGCCCCTTTTCGCGGCCAGAAAAGGATTCATAAAGTGTTTGCGGTAGGCCTCTATCTTTTCGCTGAGCATGGCTTCGGGATCGGCGGCCTTTTCTATTTCCCGGCGATGGATCACCTCAGTTGCCCCGCGCGGTCCCATCACGGCGATTTCGGCCGTCGGCCAGGCGTAATTGATGTCACAGTGGATATGTTTGGAGTTCATTACCACATAGGCGCCGCCGTAGGCCTTGCGCACGATCACCGTAATGCGTGGCACCGTCGCCTCGGCAAAGGCATAGAGCAGTTTGGCACCGTGGCGGATAATGCCGCCGTGCTCCTGTTCGGGTCCCGGCATAAATCCCGGTACGTCCACCAGACAGATAAGCGGAATGTTGAAGGCGTCGCAAAAGCGGACAAAACGTGCCGCTTTAAACGAGGCGTTATTGTCCAGCACCCCGGCCAAAACTGCCGGTTGATTGGCTACCAGGCCGATGGTCTGCCCACCGAGTCGCCCAAGGCCACAAATTATGTTGCCGGCAAAATGGGGCTGAATTTCCATAAACTCAGCTCCGTCGAGGATGGAGTAGATGAGCACGTTCATGTCGTAACTCTGATTGGGGTTGGGGGGAACCAGGTAATCGAGAGTCAGATCAGTACGTTCCGGCGGATCATTGAGATTAAGAATCGGTGCCTTCTGCTTGTTGTTTGAGGGCAGATAGTTGATCAATTGCCGGACGGCGCGCAGGCAGAGGATATCGTTGGGATAGACAAGCTGGGCCACCCCGCTTTTCCTGGAATGTGCCTCGGCACCGCCCAGCTCTTCGGCGCTGATGTCTTTGTGGATAACGGTTTTAACCACGTTGGGACCCGTGACAAACATATGCGAGGTTCCTTCCACCATAAGGACAAAATCGGTGATCGACGGACTGTACACTGCCCCACCGGCACAGGGCCCCATGATACAGGAGATCTGCGGAATGACCCCGCTGGCGTGGACGTTACGGTGAAAAATTTCACCATAGGCGGCAAGCCCGTCGACACCTTCCTGGATGCGCGCTCCACCCGAATCGTTGAGGCCGATGATGGGTGATCCGACCTGATGGGCCATATCCATGATCTTGCATATTTTCTGCGAATGTCCCTCACCAAGTGAACCGCCAATAACGGTAAAATCCTGACTGAAGACAAACACCTCCCGACCGCTGATCATGCCATGCCCGGTGATGACTCCGTCGCCGGGGGTGCTCTCGCCCTTCCCTGTCGAATCACCGCGGCCAACTTTAAGGATGTCTATTTCTTCAAACGATCCCTCATCCAGCAGGAGATGAATCCGCTCCCGTGCCGTGAGCTTTCCCCGCTGGTGCTGAACTGCTACACGCTTTTCGCCGCCTCCAGCGAGAGCATGTTTTCGCAGCTCGTAGAGTTCCAAAATATTGCTGTGCATGATCTCGACCATCGCCATCTCCTTAGTGCCTTTCAGATTATTTTCGTTCATACTCTTTTCATTATTCCCTTGGGGGGTGAAAACAGGAAGATAATCTGCGAAAGGCATGCCCCCTTGAGGGCTGTTAAAGTTATTTAAACAATCAGACTCCAGAGTAATAGTGGTACAAATAGTATCAATAAGTGAGGGTATTTATGTTATGAAACCGGATAATTAAGATGTTTCTCAGGATACAGACGCCCTAAAAAATAATTCATCTGTCTGTACCACCAGGACCAGTCATGATTCACATCGTAGCCCCAATAATCGACCCAGGCCCTAATACCCCTGTCCTGAAAAATCTGGTCCAGAGCGCGAGTATCCTCGATGGCCTCTGTTTCCCAGGCACCCAGACCGACGCAAATGATGATAGTGCTGTCTCGATAACGATCCAGGTACCAAGGGTCGGACAATCCCGGCAGGTAACTTATCGGTGAGTTGTGGTAGACAGCCGCAACATCTTCTGCACCATTACCGAATTCATCGCGGTCCAACCGATACAGACCGCTCAGGGCTATAGTGCCGGCAAAAAGATCTGGATGGCGAAGAAAAAAATTGACGGCATGCAGAGCACCCATGCTGCAACCGTTAGTCATGACTCGCAACTGGTCATCCTGACAGTGGCTGCGTATAAAAGGGACCACTTCAGCAGTAACATACTTGTCATATTGTTCATGACGGCCATTCCGTTCTGCTGGAGATACCGAAAAATCATACCAGGAGGAGGCATCAATGCTGTCGACGCAAAAAAGCTTAACACGGCCAGTGTCGATAAAAGGAGCAAGAGCATCGACCATGCCCAAGCCTTCATAGTCAAAGTAACGTCCACGGGAACACGGGAAAACAATAAATGGCTGCCCCCAGTGTCCATAAATCTTGATAGCCATGTCCCGCTCGAGGTGGGAACTGTACCAATGATGTTCTTCAATATGCATGCAGGGTACTTTATTGTATTTCCTGGATAAAGCAAACAATTTCGTCAATCTGTTCGATGTTCGGGGAGCGAAAGATATAACCGAAATCCCCCAGCGCACTGCTAAAAACCCCTGGCACGGTGACGGTCTGAACCATGAACGTGGAGTACCGGGCCATCACCTCTTCGTGGCTATTGCGGTAGCTGTACCGGTTTTTGCGGCTGGCGTAACAGCAATGGTATTTTCGTTGAAAATCGACGGGGGCAACGCCATTGACCATTACCTGTGCCCAAAGATTGTAAACGTCGATGTCGCTGGCAAAGTTGAACATGTCGGTGGTAAAACCGCCTGTTGGGCGCATGTTCACTTCCAGGGCCACATATATGCCTGGCTCGGTTTCGAAAAACTCAATATGAAAGAAACGTTCCCGGACTTCAAAAGCCTGCACGCACTGGCGGCCAGCTTTTTCAAGAGCGGGCGGGATAGCACGCAGGGAAGTGTAGTGAATGTGCCGGGCTTCATTTACGGTTTCCATGATGCCCTGGCTGAACGTATGGGAAGTATAAAACACCAGCTCACCATTTTTATCGGCAAGCCCATCGAAGGAACAGATGGTGCCCTCTATAAATTCTTCCATGATGTAGTCCACATCAAACTTATGGGCAAAAAAGGTATCGAGATCCTCTCCATTATTGATAAGAAAGGTGCCCAGGGCGCCGACACCGACATCAGGTTTTAACACTACCGGATAGCCGGTTTTCTTCACCAATTCTCTAGCTTCATCCACAGTGGTAACTATTCTACCGACGGCCACGGGGATTCCAGCAGACGTAAAGCGCTTTTTCATCTCGGATTTTCGCTTGATGACATCAATATCGCGACCCCGCACCCCGGGGATATTGAAATCATCACGGATGCGGGCTTCGGTGGCCAGCCAATACTCATTGAGGGATTCAAAACGATCGATTTTGCCGTAGTGGTGGGTATAGTAACCGCAGGCGCGCACCAACTGGTCATAGTCATGCATGTCCGTCACGTGGTAGTACTCTGTCAGAGCATCTTGGATCGCCGGGTCCAGATCACTGTACAAGGCGTCTCCGACACCCAGCACGTTAGCACCCAGCTGTTTCAGATTTTTACAGAACTGATAATAGTGTTGAGGAAAGTGGGGGGACAGATACACCAGATTCATAGCGATCTCCAAACTTTTTTCTGACAGTGTAGACAAACATCATGAAAGTAGATCAGGCAAAATCTTTGTAACACTAAAATTGTGCTTTGTCGAATCCGTTTCTACGTCAACTCTGGTAAAATTTAATACCTTACAGATCATTTTCTTCTTTTTCTGCAAGAGGCAATTGAAAAACCACACACCTTCTGCACCCATTCCTCGGAAGACCAAAAAACCGACCTCAAACCCTGCCTGTCATGCATTCGTGGCAAATGGCTCTGGTTGATCCTTGGCAACTCGACATCTACCCGACATGGCTTCGACATGGTGCCACCCGGGACCCTATTTCTCCAGATGTCTTCTATTTTTACTCAAGGTTCCAGGTTACACAGAGTGCAAAGGAAATAATCTTTAAGGTAAAAAAAAAGTTACTATGAATAACGTCCAAAATACTTTTTGGAAAGGAGTCCCAACCATGAAAAAGAAGATTGCAGCGTTAGCCATTATTTTTTGTGTAGCAAGTACATGTCCTGCATTTGCCCGAGGCAACGACCACAGAAATTATGGTGGTAATCACAAAAGGTCAGACTACTCCGGCCATCGTGGTGGCGGTCATAATAATAACGGCCTTGGGATCGCTGTTGGGGTAATGGGGGGCCTTCTCCTTGGGTCAGCATTGATGTATTCGGCACCTCCCCCTCCTCCTCCTCCAACAGTTGTGTACACTGCCCCTTATCCGCCTCAAGTAGTTGTTCAGCAACCAAGGGTCTGTGTCGAAGATCAAGTTGTGACTGGACAGTGGCAAACCAGTCAATATAATGGTCGTCGGGTGTGGGTGTCGTTTCCATATCCTGTGAGCCAGAGAGTTGAGGTTGAGTGTTATTAGTGACTTAGAAAAAACCCTCTTGTGCTCTTTACAAGAGGGTTTTTTCGTGAAGGAACTTATCCCGCAACGCTTTTTGGCGGGATTAGTGAAAGCTATCGTGAAGGAACTTATACCCGTCAAGCGAGTACTAAAAAGAGTCCCGCAAAGCTGTTAGGCGGGATTAGTGAAAGAGTCCCGCAACGCTCTTAGGCGGGATTAGTGAAAGAGTCCCGCAACGCTCTTAGGCGGGATTAGTGAAACATAGCAAGCATTCACCAGCACCAATTTTGTTTTGTCATCGGCCATTAAACGTACTAATAGTACAGTTTAATGACCTCTTTCGCGCATCTACGGCACTGGTGAATGCTTACAGTTCAGAGGTTATTCAGAATTTAGCGGTTTTCCGATGAACGGTTACGAAAAATACCAGCAAGGTCAGCCGATAAACAAGGAGTCACCATGGCACAATCTCTGCTTTTTCGAAAAATCATTCTCACAGTACTTTTAGCCGGCTTCACTTTATTTTCCCTCTCCTCAGCAACCTTTGCTGAAAACGAGACAGACATGGAAGTCCTGACACGCGGCCCGGTCCACGAAGCTTTTGCCGGCGTGAGCGTTGATGAGACAGGCCCTGGACTGATTATTTCTTCTCCCGTGCCCGACCCGATAAACGAAATTCCGCCCGAATTTCGCCCCGAAGGAAACCGGGTTGAGTGGATACCGGGATATTGGAGTTGGGACGATGACCAGAATAATTTCATCTGGGTAAGTGGCATCTGGCGGGATGTACCACCCGATCGTCAATGGATTCCAGGGTATTGGCAAGCGGTTACCGGCGGTAACCAGTATATTTCAGGATACTGGACCGAAAATGCGCAGCCTCCGACAGTGTATCTTCCGCCTCCGCCGCAATCTCTGCAAACGGGGCCAAGTTCGCCGGCATCGGCAGCCAATTTTGTATGGATAGAAGGCAACTGGCTCTGGTTAAACAATAGCTATGCCTGGCAAGCAGGATACTGGCAACCGCAAAGACTTGACATGGCCTGGATCCCCGCCCACTATGTGTGGACTCCGCGTGGCCACATTTTCGTGATGGGTTACTGGGACTATCAGCCTGTGCATCGTGGGGTCATGTTTGCACCGATCTACTATCCGCGGCCGATTTACCGGCAACACGGTTACTATTACCGACCGCACATAGTTCTGGACACCGATGCCGTTGTCCTGTCCCTCTTCATCCGGAATTCACGCCACTACTATTTTGGTGACTACTACGACCGTAACTATGAAAAACGCGGGTTTCGCCCCTGGTATTCACAGCACGCCACCCGGTACGGACACGATCCTTTTTACAGAAGTTATCGGACACAGCGAATGCGTGACGATCAGCACTGGGAGAACAACTATCGCAAGCAATTTGAGTACCGTCGTGATCATAAAAATGCACGGCCACCACACAGATTTAAGCCGGCCAGGGAGCACACATTCAATAAGCCGCAGAATCCAGCCAGTCGGAGTATTGGCAGACTTTTTAGTAATGTTATGGAAAACAAGGCTCAATCACAACGCTTTACTCGCGTAACACCTGATAACGAGAGAGAATTTAGATCACAGAGAGGGAAACATGATACATTTCGGGCCGAGCGCAGAAATTTTGAGAGAGCACCACATGCACAGGGACAAACCAAGCAGCCTGCTGATATCCGAAAGTCTGAGAGAACCGACAGGTCTGCGGCGCCAGGCAGGTCTAAACCCGAAAAGACAGATTATGTGAAACCTCCCAAAAAATTGAAAGAGAGTGACAACCGGCGCGTCAAGAGACAGGAGATGAGGACCGACCAGTTTCAGACACAACAGCAAAACAAACAGAGTCGAAAGCCACAAATTAAAACGGAGAGGCAATCGCAGCCTGTTCCACAGGCAAAGACGCGCTATAATACACAGGTACGTTCAGGAGCCCAACCTCAGATTTTACCGCAAGATACAAGGCGAGCAAGACCACAGGCACAAACTACCGGCCGAGTTCAGGGTTCCCCCAAAGGCAATAAACAGCTGAGGCAACAGGATCAAAACGTAGGTCAATTGCAGGAAAAATCAGGAGCGAGAGACAACCGACGCATCAAAATACAGGGGATGATGAAAAACCAGTTTCAAACCCAACAACAAGAACAACAAACTCAAACGAATGACCCGGGTCGCTCGGGAAAATAGCATGATTGAAAAACCGGCATATATTCCGTGGGCCACGCAACACAGAGAATTGACGGAGTCTCATGGGTAATCAGAAATATTCGTGCAATCCTCCATGTCAGGAAGCATCCAAAAGCATTCGTACGGTATTCGCCAGCTTCTGATTGTCGATCGGTTTCATGACACATGCCTTAATGCCACTACTTTATCAGCTGCAAAATTTGATGTATGCAGGTACAGATGATAATCGGAATATCGGGCCTGATATGTATTCATTCCGGTTC
>CBDTUM010000078.1:0-19925 GCA_965363495.1 uncultured Desulfopila sp. | reverse complement strand
CTGGTGATAAGGTAAAAATATCCCAAAAAGGCAACCAAATCATACTCGAGCCATTAGAAATGACGTGGGATACATTATTTGAAGCACTTCTTGATTTTCCGGATGACTTCATGCAAGAAGGACGGGAGCAACCCTCCATGCAGAAAAGGGAATCATTCTGACCCCGGTAGACAGGAAATAAGCCGGGACGTTAGGAAGGATTCAGGAGTAAGGAATTGATGCGCTATCTGCTTGACACCAATATTTGCATATACCTGATAAAAAAACGGCCACCGGAAGTGTTGGACCAATTCAGACAACATCCGCTGCAGAATGTTGCCATCTCTACAATCACCCTTTTTGAACTGGAGTATGGGGCTCATAAAAGCCAACAGGTCAAACGTACTCGAAAGGCTCTGGCCGGATTTTTTTTTCCGTTGACCATCCTTGATATCGACCGTTCCGCTGCTGCCGATGCCGCAATTATTCGGGCCAACCTCGAAAAAAGTGGTACTCCTATGGGTCCTTATGACCTGCTTATCGCCGGTCTTGCCAGATCTCAAAAAATAACTTTGGTAACGAATAACACCAAGGAATTCGAAAGAGTTGAAGGCCTCCTCCTCGAAAACTGGGTGGAGAGCCGCTAGGATATTTGATCAGTGTTCCCTTCCTTAATGCATATTAGCAGCACTGGTTCCCATGTAGCACATGGGAACCAGTGCTGCTTGCCCCCTTTCCCTTTTCAATTCCGGTCAGCACTCTGGACCAGGTGTCAGAGTTCATCAGCCATCTCGTTGATAACTGTTTCATCCAGGTCCTCGACCATGACCCGGATAACCGGCTCAGTACAGGCCCAAGAGGTCGTTGAGGTATTGCGGCAAGTTATCTATATTGGCATCAGTGCTGTTTCCAGAGGTAAACTGCTTCGATGCTCTGCTGTTGTGCCGGGTAGTAGCCATCTGCATGCCAGAAAATAGTATGATATTGAATTATCTTCTATACAGGCTAATTTTTCTTGTATTAGCTACCCTCTTGTTGACAAACATACCACTGTTGGTAAAAGTATTTCGTAGAGAAACAAGACATCTATCTTCATTCGCAATCAATTGATTTATCGAGATAAGAGAAAAATTATGAAAAGCAAATTGTTAAATACCTATAAAGAACATATTAACAAAATTGCTTTTAAGCATGGTGTCCGATCCATTCGTGTTTTCGGATCATTCGCCAGGGGAGAAGAAACTGTTTACAGCGATATCGACCTTCTAGTCGAACTCGAACCGAAATGTTCTCTTTTAGATATGATTTCGATGAAATACGAGATTGAAGACTTGACTGGCCGTAAGGTTGATGTAGTCAGTGCAAAGGGAATATCCCCTTACCTGGTTGAGCAAATAATGAAAGAAGCAGTTCCACTATGAAAACCGACCGTGCATACCTCTGCCATAGAAGGGACTCCATCGCAAAAATTGAATTGTATGCAACAGTCGGGAAAGAGGAGTTTATGTCTCTTTCCCATTGGCAAGATGCCATTATAAGAAATCTCGAAATAATTGGTGAAGCCACCAAACGATTAAGCAATCCCCTCAAAGATTCATATCCCAACATTCCATGGAGAAATATTGCAGGATTGAGAGATGTGCTCATCCACGACTACATGGGAGTGGACTTAGAATCCGTATGGAATGTCGTCGAGAACGATCTTCCTCCACTTAAAGAACAACTTAGGATTATTTTGACAGATTTACCTTGAACATATTTTCGACGGCGGGAGGCAGTCTTCAAAACGTCGTCAACCCGGAATATGATATGTATCCCACAATTGTGATCCAACAGCAAAGAGTATATACAGAGGGACAGGTTCAACCACGTACGTCACTTTACCTTAAAGGTCTTGAAATATCGCTTAGCCAAGGCATAAGAGTCTTTATCTGCTCCGTTGCACCCCTAGGTTCCGTTGTTTCCCATGTGGCACATGGGAAACAGTGCTGCTTCAGACCCCTTCGCCTGTCAATTCCGGTCGGCAGCCTGGACCAGGTCGCACAACTCATCGGCCATTTCGTTGATGAGCGTTTCATCTTGCCCCTCAACCATGACCCGGATAACCGGTTCGGTTCCGGAAGGTCTGACGAGAATGCGCCCGGTTCGACCGAGCTTTTGTTCGAGTTTGCCAACCGTTTCGGCAAAATTTTGAATAGTTGCCACCTCAATTTTACTGGAAGTTCGCACATTCTTTAAGACTTGAGGGAAACTCTCCATGACGCCTGCCAGTTCCGAGAGCGGTTTATCCCGCTTTTTCATGATTGCCAGCAACTGTAAGCCTGCAAGAATGCCGTCGCCCGTCGTAATCTCGTCAAGAAAAACCAGATGGCCGGACTGTTCCCCACCAAAGGAATAGCCTTTCTTGCGCATGCATTCGACAACGTATCGATCGCCAACCGCTGTCCGGACCATTTTACCGCCCATCTTTTCCATGGCGATTTCCAGGCCCATATTGGACATCACGGTTGTAACCAAGGTCTTTTTCTTCAGTTTTTGCTGTTTTAACAGCTCATCGGCACAAATGGCCATAACATGATCGCCACCGACAATCTCGCCATTTTCGTCGCAAACAATCAGCCGGTCGCCGTCGCCGTCAAGAGCCAGGCCGATATCGGCACCAAGTTCTTTTACCTTGGCAGCCATCTTCTCCGGATGCAGCGCACCGCACTCATGGTTGATGTTTTTACCATCGGGAGTGGCTGACAAGGTGGTGACCTTCGCGCCCAGTTCTGTGAAGACATGCGGGGCAACGCCGTAGGTGGCTCCGTTGGCACAATCGAGCACTATATGAAATTCATCGAGGGTATAATTTTTAGGAAAGGTATTTTTCAAGAAAACGATATAGCGCCCTTTGGCGTCCTCGATCCTGGTGGCCTTGCCTACCTGATCGGCAACCGGGCGTAGTGCGTTCATCCTCTCGGAAAAGATCAGATCTTCAATTTCGACCTCCACCTCGTCCGGCAGTTTGAAGCCGTCACTGGAGAAGATCTTGATACCGTTATCCTGAAAAGGATTGTGGGAGGCCGAAATCACTACTCCCGCATCGGCCCGCATCGAAGTGGTTATAAAGGCAATTCCGGGGGTGGGCAACGGTCCTACCAGCAGCACATCGACGCCCATTGAGCAGATTCCCGCCGCCAGCGCATTTTCCAGCATATAGCAGGACTGCCTGGTGTCCTTACCGATAACTATCCGATGTCTTTTCGTCTTGTTTTTGACGATAAAGGCTATGGCCCGGCCTACCTGCATGGCTATCTCTGTGGTCATGGGGTAGATATTTGCCACCCCGCGTATTCCATCTGTTCCAAATAATTTTCGCATTATTTAATCAATTTTTTTTTATTTTTTCGATTCTTAAGTACCTTGAGGGGGGGGGGCATATTCTCGTCACCCTCATCTATATCTACAGCACTTGGTGGAACTGCTTCATCCTGGATCGTATCTTCCTGCGGTGGGCTGACCTTTTTTTCTGCAGAGGGCTTTGGCGTCGGCACTTCCTTCTGAATCGGATGGGATTTACCATCGGTCAACAGGACCTTGTCCGGGACGACGGAAAGAATTTCAATGGGCAATTCCACCTCGGCGCGTGGAAGCACCTGGACTTTCAGGAAACCATCGCCCGTCACTTCCTCTGCCGTCACGGTAACAAGGTCTTTTGGATCAATATTCTTATCGAGATATCTTTTAGGTATATTGGCAATCACCCGTACCGTTTTGGGTTTAACATTTCGTTTTAAACCATCGACGATCGCATGTACTTCCATGTAGTCCATAGTTTTTTTGACCGTCACTATTCCGATCGACAGGTCGGCAGTTACCGAGGTTTGCCCGATAAGTTCCACAATCGCCGGCTCAAGCACCAGCGGCACCTGCAGCTGGATCGACTTTTTCATCCCTGTAAGATTGATCGGTTTGGTATTAAGCTCATCAACCTGGGAGAGTGTGGTGAGCGGGCCGGTAATGGTTATGACATCCGGATTCATCTTGAGCGTTTTGACAAAGTAACCATCTGGTACTTTCCCTACCGTTCTGGCATAAATGGGGAGTTTTCTCTGAATGAGCTTATCCAGCGACAAGATGATGGATGACGGCTGTACCCTCTGAACAGTAATCCCTCTTGGAACCGGAATATGATCATTGTCATTATCAATAACCATGGTGCCCGGAGTGGCTGACGAGAGATCGACCTGTCTGGTTACAGCCTGGCTGCTCATTTCCTGGATTATCGCCCGAGGTCCACTCACGGTAACTTCTATTGTCTTTTTAAACTGATTAGAAATAACCAGATCTCGCGGCAGGTTGATAATCTCTATAGGAATCATCACATTTTTTTCAACCCGATCTTCCCCGCCGACGAAATACCAGAGAACCACGGCCAGAAGCACGGAAACGAACTTCAGCACCCAGTCTTTTGACACCAGATTGGCCAGATTAACTCTTCTGAGTCTCAGTATAATTAAACGAAGTTTTCTATTCATTTTTGATGGCTCAATATAAAATTCTCATGCCTTACAGTGGAAGCTTTTAATTGAGCCATTCTCATTTTAAGTTTTTTACGAGATTTATTTTTTTATTCAACCAATTTTTCCAGGAAGACGAGTGACTGTTTTTGGTGATAAAAATTGCCTTGAGACTGTTGGTCAGGCTGATTTCATCTTCAACCTTGGTTAACGCACCATGCCGGACGATGGAAATTTCCTGAGTCTCCTCTGAGACGACCAGAACCACGGCATCGGTTTCCTCAGTCAGGCCGATTGCCGCCCGGTGCCTGGTGCCGTAACGCTTATTGATGTAGGGATTCTGGGTAAGCGGCAAGATACACCCTGCATGCTGCACCCTGCCGACACTGATCAGCACAGCACCATCATGCAGCGGTGAGACAGGCATGAAGATTGAGATAAGCAGCTCCTTGGTAAGTTTGGCATCCAGTTCAAAACCGGACTCGATAAAATCACCGAGGTTCGTCTCTCTTTCAATAACGATCAAGGCGCCGATACGTCTTTTCGCCAGATAAAAGAGGGTGCGGGTGATTTCTTCGAGTTCCTTATCTGCGACATCGGTTTGCTTAAGGAAAGGCGATTTCCCGACACTTATCAACGTCCGCCTGATATCATGCTGAAAAACGATAATAATGATCAGCAGGATCGAACTTAAAAAAGTCTGCATGATCCACTTAAAGGTAGCGAGATCAAAGACGCTGGCGAGAAAATAGCCAATGGTCAGAATGCCGATTCCAACAACCATCTGCACAGACCGCGTGCCCTTAATAATGGTTATGAGCTGGTAGATAATGAAGGACACCACCAGGATATCGGCAAAATCCTGCCAGCGAAAATAATTGAAGATGTCAAGCATGACTGTTTTGTACTGTTAAGTTTTCGATAAGGTATGAAGGTATTCGCTTCGACATCAACGTTTCAGGTTCCTTTGGCTGTAACACGGGGTATAAGCCCCCCGGTTCTCTTGGTACTTTTAAATCCACACCGTATATGTACAGATAAAACAGAGATATTTAAAGAATTTATTCTGCCTGTACTCAGAAATCAGGCAATATCACCGGAGACCAGAGCAACAATTTCTCCAGCGTCAGGGCTTTTCATGACGACCCTGTCCACTCCGGCTGCTTTGGCCATTTTTATGATGCCTTCCTGTTCATTTGAGGTGAACAGAAAAAGCTTCATATGTTCAGTTCCTGAAAGTGCCTTGATTTTTGCGCATATGGCCAGGCCGGCAGTCTCCGGAAGCTGAAAATCGACCACCACGCCATCAGGCATCTCTTTAACGACTAAATCATACCCTTCCGGGCCTGTCGCCGCACACATTATGTTAAAACCAGCTCTCTGAAACAGCCGAGTATACAGTCTCAATATTACAGGATTATCACCAATAAAGACAATTTTTTTCGGTTGAACGGTGACAATTCCAGAGTGAACACGAATTGGATCATGCATGATCAGCAGGTTATCGCCAAGTTCAAGAAGCAGATCCTTTTCAGGGCAGATGATATCTGCTGTTTCCCGACGAATCCCGATAATACTGCCGTTTAATATTTCACAGGCATCCGCCACGTTTTTACCGGCCAGAACCGATTGCTCGAAGACCTGCAGCCATTCAGGTTTGTACCGGCTATTATCACTGCCATCCAGATGTTTGGTCAAGCCCGTGCCTTTTGATAACAGGCTCTCAGCCACTCTCTGTCCTGCCGCGACAAAGGGAGATATGATCGAGTCCGCCCCGGCTCGCAACATCCTTGACTCCGAGGAGGAGTGCTCGGTTCTGGCAATTATATGCAGCACAGGATTGAGGTCTCGGGCGGTAAGTACCGCAAAAAGGTTGTCCGGATCGGAATTTAAAACCGCAATGAGAGAAGAAGCCTTTTTTATGCCGGCCTTAAGCAGTATTTCTTCACGGGTTCCATCGCCTTGAACAAAATGATAGCCGAGTTCCTGGAGTTCTTCCACGCTTTCCGGCGAGTTTTCTATGACAACAAATTTGGCATTATTTTTTTTGAAATATTCTGCCGCTGCCGCCCCAACGCGGCCATGACCACAGATAATGGTGTGCCCTTTCAGTTTCTCTATTTTTTTATCCATTGCTTTTTTCCATCTGATGGGATTGGCGGATCGCTCAATAATCAGTTCCGTAAAGGCTCCAGCAGCAAAAGCTATACTGCCGACCCCGCCAAGAATAAGAAAAATAGTGAATATTCTGCCTGGTGCAGAGAGTTGCTGGATCTCACCATAGCCCACGGTGGTAATAGTGATAACCGTCATATAGAAGGCATCAAGAGGTGAATACCCATCGATAAATGTATAGCCAACTGTGCCTGTTCCCAGAAAAAAGAGCACAAGACAGATCGCAAGTTTTATTCGTTTTTCCGGACCCATATCCCCAGGAAGTTGATAATCAGAACCGTCTCAACCTTCGCTCAATCACCGTATCGAGACTAGAGCACAGGAGCTGGAACTAGTAACAGATTTTTCCGGCACTCTCTTTATTTCCGTCTAAAAAACGTTTTTTACACCTGCCATATTGTCAGGAAATCCCACATCGACCATAGAAAAAGTTAGCCGACCGGAGACATCTTCAATTTACATATGCGTTTCAATGCGATATGTATAACCGCAATTGTTTCCGACGTAAACGCATACAGTGCGTAACCGCTCACCAGCACCCCATTTTCGTCCGATCAGGCCCCCTCACATAGCCAACTATAGCTCGGAGGCCTGCTTGAACGAACATGGAGCCCTGGTTGAACGATTACTGATTCGGGTTATGCGCGCACCTACTGCGTTCCGGTGAACGATTACTACAGTGCAAAGCCTGTACGGTTTTGTTATATTTTCCGGTGAACGGATACGTTCCGGCTCTTCTTCAGGCGGCAGACAATCTGCTGTTCGATGTATACATAACTCTTCAAACCGAATTACACCGCTATGTCTGATCGTTTTGGCAATATTCCCATTCAAGCACCGGAATCTTCGCCATTCGACACAAGTCCCAGCAAAAAAACCTCGCCACTACCCACAAGACCGTCCAAACCACCTCGCCCCAAGGGCAAAAAGAAATCGCCTAAGCAGGCATCATTCAGCAAGACATTGGTTCTACTTATTGCATTGGCAATCATTTTTGCCTGCTACAATGCCATGGGATTTTTCGGAGTACCGTATTACTTTTCCAGAATCCTGCCAAAATATTTCCATGAACAAACTACCATGGTTCTTGAGCCGACCACGGTTACCTTTAACCCGTTTACTTTTCAATTAAAAATTGGCGATCTGCGAATTCTTGCCGACTCAGGTGCGACAATCCTCACTCTGCATGCACTGCAGACCGACATTGCGCCTCTGGCAGTTTTTCACAGAACAATGGCCGGCAAAACTCTCGCAATCAAAGGACTAGATCTCAATATAGTCAGAGAGGTGGACGGTTCCTATAATTTCCAGCCAATTTTCGGAACCGGAAAGAACAGGAAAATATCGGAAATAATCAAGTCAGCCGAGCTGCCGTTTTTCTTTTCTCTTAATAATATTTCGATAGCCGACAGCAAGATCATATTCAATGATAAGCCGACCGGAAAAATTCATACAGCGGAAGAGATCGAACTCGACCTGCCGGCATTTTCCAACACTTCTTTCCAAACCGAACACTATCTTCGACCTCATTTTTCGGCAATTGTTAATGGCAGCCCCATCGAGCTTACCGGCAAGACCAACCTCGGGCAAGCTGCAGAAGAACAGGCGACGAGTCTTACCGTAGACGTTCAAGATCTCGAATTGCCCACCTATGTCGACTATTTACCATTCAACCTCCCTATAACGTGCAGCAAAGGAACAGCAAACGGTAAAATCGATCTCCTGTTCGATCCACATAACACAACCAGCGATAAACTATCCATCGGCTTTAAGTTGCAGATTGTCGGGGCCGAGCTCAGCAAAGCAGATGAAGCAATCAGTATCTCGGTGCCGAGTGCTCGCGTGGAAGGCAGCCTGCAACCGTTATCGAGAAAACTGCAGCTAAGTGAAGTAGCCATCAGAGAGCCGACCATCAATTCCTTTGGCAAATCCTTGCTGGAAAATATCGGCGAAAATATCGACCTATCGACCCCAAAAGACGAGCAGGACTCTTCTGCCGCTGTGCCGACAGGAAAAGCTGCCCCGTACCAGCTGACAATCGATCTGCTTCTGGTCGACAAAGGCCTTATCCAGCTTTTTTCAGAAAAAAAGGCCGAGCAGCCTGCAGCTACCTGGAAAATCATGCAGGTAAGTATACAAAACTACCATTCCGATGCGGAAGCGAAGCCAAACGAAAAGAATGGATCTTTACGCATCAGTGGAGAAAAAGAAGGGACCTCGACTTCTTTTTCCTGGCAGGGAAAATTTTCCTCCCCGGACAGTCTGACCGGCAGCCTCCATCTTCTGAAAATCGACAGCAAAGACCTGCTCAAAGCCACCATCGGTGACAATCATCTCTTTACAGCAAAAGATATCCAGGGTGTAGCCGACCTGAAGGGGCAACTCATATTGTATCGCCCAAAAGGGTCGAAAAAACGCATCGACTATAAACTCGTTGACGCCGAGGTTTCGATTAATGACTTCGTCCTCCTCGACAAAGAGCAAAGCATCCTGCGTGCCCCGATTGTCAAACTGACGGGTCTCAGCCTGACAGATGCAACAATCGACTTTGGTACTATTCAGCTCCAGAATGGCACCGCACAGTTTGTCTACGGCCGACTACCGAAGATTTACCGCGAATTTACCACCAGCAAGTACCGAGTCCAGGGTCTGGATTTTACTGGCAAGGTACTTTTCACCCCGGAGAAAAAATCCGAGCAATCACTCACCTTCTCCGAGGTATCAGTCAAGGCCAATGAACTGGACAGTGGCCAGAAGCTAGTGGATAATATTTCTGTTTCAGCAAAGACCGAGGCAGGCGGTATTTTCAAGGCGCAGGGAAGTGTCACACTGACCCCTTTTTCTGTAGCACTCAAAACCGGATTTCGTCAACTGCCGGCACAGGACATCTGGTCATTTTTCACCGGTTCGTCATTACCGGTTGATTTTCGTGGCAACTTGAGCGGCAAAGGACTCTTCTCGCTGCCGGCCACAAGCTTTGCCGGCGAGCTGGAGATAAGCGACGTTTTTGGTAAGGGCCCACTAAAAGCACCATTCTCATGGCAAAAATCTGTTTTACGGGAAGTGAATTATACCGCACACCCCTTGCACTTCGGCGTTTCCTCTGTTGCCATAGAGGCCGCCCATTTTTCCTGGCAGATTACCAGAGAATCAAACAGTCCGATGCAGTATTTCTCCGACATCATAAAAAATTATTTTCCGGTAGCAGACAAACAATCCTCCCCGCAAACAGAGAACTCCACATCCCCAGTCGACATCGACGAGATTTCTTTTACGACGAGTACAATCGACATTGCTGATCGCCGATTATCCCCTGTTTGGACGGTAGAAGGTGTGAGCTTTACAGGAAACATAAAAAATATCCACGCAGCTGCGTCCGCTGAAAGCCGGTTTTCTTTCACCGGGCAACTGGCTGACGGTCTTTTTACCATCGACGGTACAATGGCACCTTTTGCCCAGGAGGAAAACGGCATATTTCATTTTTCCCTCGATAACTTTCCGCTGGCATCTTTTACCAGACAACTTGCCGGAAAAACCGAAATAGATACCGGCAAAGGTCGACTGCAGCTGACACTCGATGGTGCCTGGAAGAATCGACAATATATCAGTTCCGGCAAGCTGGTTCTAGCCGACCTTAAACCGGTTGTCACATCACCTGATCTCGCTCTGCCCCTGGCCCTGCTCAGCGATTCGAACGGCACAATAGACCTCCCTTTCAATTTTTCCAGGACAGAGCCGGTGGCAAAAACCGATCTTGTCGAAGAGCTCTTCATCACTCTGCAGCGACAGCTGTTAAAGGGCTCCGTTTCTCCTCTACTGCTGGCATCTGGTGATTTTACCGACCTTATCGGCAATGAATTTATCGAGTTTCACCCTGGTGAATTCATGTTTACCGACACCGGGCAGAAAATACTCAGCCGTTATGCCGAAGTACTTCTCGCTCATCAGAATGTTGGGCTTGTCTTCTCAGGTGGGGTGGACAAAAAAATCGACGGTCTGGCCATGAAAAAAAATCTTGCAGCTGTTGAACAACTGCGCGTCGATAAGGAAAACGAGAGCCTCTTTAAAAAGTGGCAGGAAAAGAAGGCACTTTACCGGATAAATCTTGAAGAACAGCACAAATCGGCTGGAGCAAACGACACAATTATCGAACAGGATATTCCAGCAGTAATCCTGACTGAATTCAAGCCTCTTCGCCCCGTGCCAGTGGTGATTACCGAAGACATGCTTGTTGAACTTGCCCATAAACGAATTGATATAGTATCCGAATATTTTACCACACAAAAAGCGCTACAGCCGGAACGAATGACAAGCGTCTTGCCCGACAGCCTGACCGACGAGCCGAAAAAACCCGCCAACGGTGTGACCATCACTCTTAGAGCACTCAACCAATGAACGGCAAGCTGATCTATTTTAATTTTTTACAACCCCTGCTCGGCTGGCTCGCCGTGCTGTCTCTTTTTACCTTTGTCCTCAGCCTGGTCCTTATTCCATGGGTGGTGGGAAAACTCGCGCATGATTGTTTCCTGAAAATATACCACAATGACAAGAGCGCAACTCCAGCCTCTTTTGCCTCGGTCATTATGCTGATACTTCGTAATATTCTCGGCCTGCTTCTGGTCATGGCCGGCATAGCTATGCTCTTTCTCCCCGGTCAAGGGCTTCTCACTATCGTTCTCGGCGCTCTTCTTCTTTCCTTTCCCGGCAAACATAAACTCATGAACGACCTTGTACGACAGCCGAAAATACAACACAGCCTGGACTGGATAAGAAAAAAGAGCGGGAAAGAGCCGTTTCTCTGGCCATGAGAAACTCTGCTTGCCATATCATGGAACGGCGGCAAAAGGCTGGTAGAGCGGATCGCCAATGAGTACCACATGCCAGGACAAATAAGGTAAAGAGACAAGGTACGCTTCGCCGAGCCCCATATACCCTTCAACAAGCTTACCAAAAAACACTTCGGGAAGCGGAAACCCTTGTACATAGGGTTCATATACCGGGCCTACGGTAGCAACAACACCCTTTTCCAGCATTTTTAGACACCAGATGGAACTGTTTTTATTTTTTAAAGTAGAACATTCATCGCTGGCAATATGGTAGCCGATCGCACCTTTTTGCCAGGTGAAACTGTCAACATACTTGCCCAGCGAATACCATCCGCAGTATAAGGCGGCATCGGGACAACTTTTTTCCGGAAAAAGCCCCTTCTGCGCATCGAGAACAACCGGCATCCTTTTGGCCACAGCTTCGGCGGCGTTATGAATGGACTGGTCGTACAGTTTGTATCCTGACAATTTATGGCCCTTACTCTCTGGCCAGCGAGCATCAAAATAAGCTTTGCCCCGTAGTCCAATCTTTTCAGTCTCCAGGCTCTCATTTATTATCCGGTACACCGTTGCCGTATCCGGGCCGTCCAGTCGACTTACCAACAGCACCTGGTCTTTTTTTAAGCGTGTATCGCCCCCCTGAAAACCTAAAAAATAGGGGTTTTTCTGCCAGCCATCCAGTTCATATTGTCCTGCCAGGACAAGGGCAAGTTCAGAATCGACAGCTGCCCTCATGTTGCTATCCGGTAGCATGTCGACCTCTTTTTTTTGCTGGCGGTCTGGTTCTGGCGGGGCAACTTTTAAAGGGACTCCGTACATGAGAACGATAGCCGCAATCCTCTGGTCCGCTCGTAAAATTTTGAGGATATCAAACACCTTTTTTTTAAGGACTCGATCGTATTCCTCTCTGGACATGGTCTCCTTTATAGAGAGGGAAAGTTCCAGAAAATTTTCTCCTGGAATCTTCCTTTTTCCCATATAATAACGAGCAAGAGCAACACTACCAGCCATTTTCTTGTTTGCTACAACCAGCACTTCTTCCGGTTGCAGACAAAACCCCGGCACTGCATACAGTAATTGGCAAAGCAGGAGCAAAAGCGAGATGTGAACCGTTTTAATGGACAATGTGATCCTTTTATAGCGAATTGATATTGAAAGTGTTCGAAAAAGAGAACTTTTTCGTTAATCTGGAATTTACTGTCTTTTTATTTTGTGTAGTATATAATATAACAAATCAACTACCTGATAGTACATCTCCTTACTTTAACTCAAAATAGCTCTACCAAATATTCGAAATCATTGCATTATTATGGAAAAACCATCCAAAGATCTTACCAGAATCATATCCAACCAGCAAAGTCTGCTGGAAAGCATACCGGCAATGGTCCTGCTGATAAAAGAAAATGAATCGGTTGAGTACATGAATCCCAGCGCTAAATCATTTCTGGGCAATCTTTGTCAACCGGCCAAAAGCATCACCTCAGAAGAGAAGACAACGATTTCTAAGTTTCAAGAGTTATTGAGCCAGACTATCCAGAACAAGCGTATCGGCGAAACGCTGGAGACCACCTATTTAGAATCCCATTTAGAATATACCCTCTCCGCATTTCAAGGATACAAAGGAGATTCTCTGTACTGGTTGTTCATGCGCGACCTCACCGAAACCAAAAATCAATTTGCCGAGCTCTCTCTTTTCCATAACAGCATTGAAACTATTCTGTCCCATAAGATCAATGAATTAAAAGAAAGCGAAAAGACGCGGCAAAAGCTGGCCAAGGAACTTAATTCTTTAAAAGAACACCTCAAAGAACAATCCTCAGACTGCAAGATGGTTGGTTCCAGTCGTTCGCTCAGTGAACTTCGTGACATGGTTTTTCAGGTAGCAAAATCTGACGCAACAATCCTTATCACCGGGGAATCAGGCACCGGAAAAGAGTTGGTGGCCAACCTGCTCAGAAAAAGCAGCAACAGAAAGAATAAACCTTTTCTTAAAATCAACTGCAACACCATTTCCGACTCACTCCTGGAAAGCGATCTCTTCGGCCATGAGAAAGGCTCTTTCACCGGGGCTGACAGTAAAAGAATGGGTAAATTTGAGGTGGTTGACAGCGGAACTATTTTCCTGGATGAAATAGGCGACATCAGCCCACGCATGCAGGCGGCCCTGTTAAGAGTTCTGCAAGACGGAGAAATAATCCGGGTTGGCGGAAATATGCCGGTCAAGATCGACGTCAGGGTTATTGCCGCAACCAATCGGGATTTAGCCTCGATGGTACAGGAAGGAAGTTTTCGGCTTGATCTGTTCTATCGCTTAAATATCATTAATATTTCCATTCCACCATTGCGTGAAAGAAAGGAAGATTTAATCGACCTTACGACGCATTTTATCAGGAAATATCGGCAGGCTTTTAAAAAGGATATCAATTTTTTGCCCCAATCAATTCTGGAGCGCCTGATTGAACATGACTGGCCTGGCAATGTTCGTGAACTGGAAAACGTCATCCAGCGAGCGGTACTCATGGCCAAAAATAATATAATCACCGAAAATGAGCTTTTTTTCGATCTGCAGCCGGGAAACAAGGAACAACCGCTCCAGGCAAACTATCTGCATAACCTCAATGGTCGCACCTTGAAGGATTTGGTCGCCGATGTCGAGAAGGATATCATCATCCATGTTCTCGAAAAAAACCGCGGCAATGTCGCGAACACCGTAGAGCAATTAGACATAGGTAAGACTGCTTTTTATGACAAGATGAAACGATACAAGATCTCTCCCAAAGACCATAAATAACCTGCAAAAAGACCCACAACTCTTTTAAAACTAAGGCATGTTTCTTGCATAACCCCCATGGGGAAACCTGGGCTTTTGATCACTACAATATCTTTTAGGCATAAGGCCACACATGACAGCAGACAATCGCAAACATATGCTTAACTGTCCTTACTGGTCAGAAAAGTCAGCGAAATGTACCATTTGCGCCAACGGTCTCTTTATTCCGCTTGATAGTCATGCGGACGCATTTTGTAAATCTTCCCGATTTCCAGCGTGTATGCAATATGAACTTTTCTCGGAAAACCGCATTACTCTCCAGGAAAAAGTTCGGAAATCCGAAGAGAATCGACGAAAATTTCTGCGCATAATAAGCTCGCATGCGATAACTCTGGTTAAAATTTTTGAATCAGGGCAAATGGTTCCACAAATACCATTGGGAGCCAAAACAATCGATGTGAGCAAAAGCGGCATGCGTGTGGTAACAGACAAGCCGCTCGTGCATAATGCGTTGGTACAATTTTTCTTCGACGAAAATTTTCCGTTACAAATTCAAAAGATCACCGGCCAGGTAGAATGGTGCAATAAACAGGTGGACGAACCTGGGTACCAGGTAGGCGTGTCTTTTAGGGGAAGCAACGTCACAGAAGCACTTGGCCGATTTTGTGGCCAACAACATTTTCAGCGTTAAACAGGTTATCTATTGCCTGTTGTACCCCACAGCCTTTCTTGCCGCGACAACGAGAAAAAGTACCGGAATTCCCATAATTGCCGTTACCAGAAAAAACTTTTCATAGCCAACCGCCGAGACCATCGTTCCGGCATATCCACCGATGAGCTTAGGACAGAGCGTCATCATTGAGCTGAAAATAGCGTATTGCACTGCAGTAAAAGAAATATTCGTCAAGCTTGAGAGAAAAGCAATAAAGGCAGTAGTCGCAATGCCGGCGCTCAGATTATCTGCACCAATAACTACGGTGAGCATCGTAACATCTCCTCCGGTCCGAGCCAGCAACATGAAAAGCACATTGGTTGCCGCTGAGAGAAATGCACCTAAAAACAAAATTTTGTTTACCCCGAATCGGACTGTCAGGATACCACCGAGAAAGCCGCCTACCAGGGTCATGCCCAGGCCAAATGTTTTGGTAACCCCGGCGATGACATTCTTGCTAAAGCCCATGTCCAGATAAAAGACGTTTGACACGACACCCAGGACGAGATCCGACAAGCGATAAAAACCGATAAGGACGAGTAACAGCAGCGCCGTTTTTCCACCATACCGGACAAAAAACTCCTTTATCGGTTCAAGATAGGTCTGGTGGACCATCTCTTTATTCACTAAACCCCAAAAGAGCAAGAGCACGGCGACAAGTGCCGCCATGCCCGCCGCTAGTCCAAATCGTACCACTTCAACCAGAAAAGCCCCAGCCCCACCACCTGCCTTGAAAAAGGCCGGCAAAATGTCGTCCATTGCCACAAAAAGAAAACCGGAGAAAAAGAAGGTTAAAGCAAAGGCCAGGGCGCTGAGAATAAAGAGAGAGAGAAAACGTCCATAGTCAACGACTGAATAGTGATAATGAACAACATGGCGATTGACCTGTGGTTCAGCGATGAGGAGCGTCGTGGCCAGGCCGCAGCACATCACGGCAGCCATGGCCAGGTAGGTTAATCTCCAGGCATCATAATTATATACTGCACTGGTCGTTCCCAGATATCCGGCAAGAAACAGCGACCCGGCACCAGCCACCAGCATGCCGATCCGATATCCTGCGATATACATGGCAGCTAGCAGTGCCTGCATTGACTCTTCGGCTGATTCTATACGATATGCGTCGATAACTATATCCTGAGTAGCGGACGAAAAACCAAGCATAACTGCCGCCAGAGCCATGACGGTGAGATTTCTTGGATTACCGGCCGGATCGATCAAGGCCATCCACATAATTGCCGTCACGGTGAGCAATTGAGCGACCAACAGCCACGCTCGCCTCCGCCCTAAAACACGAGTCAGGATCGGCAGAGGCAGGAGATCGACCAATGGTGCCCAGAGAAATTTAAAAGAGTACCCCAGAGCCGCCCAACTAAAAAACGTAACCGCAGATCTGGCAATTCCAGCTTCCCGGAGCCAAACCGACAGCGTCGAGAAGATGAGTAAAATCGGCAATCCGGCGGAGAAACCAAGGAACAACATGGCAATTGCCTGGGGATGAAGCCACGCTTTAAACGTATCGCGCCATGACTGTTTTACTATAACTTCTTGGTGCATTATTGTCTTTTCCTCATAATGAGATTATGGTATTTGACCTGAGACGTATGAGTACCAAGAACCATCCGATACCATTGTTACCTGCGATGTAATAATACAAGATACATAAACTGTCCAGAACCACCTCCTTTGAAGATGACTATACAAATTCACAATACCTTATCAGGAAAAAAAGAGCCCTTACAGACTCTTGAACCAGGCCACGTCAAGCTCTACGTCTGCGGCATCACCTCATATGATTTTTGTCATATCGGACATGCCCGCTCTGCTCTTGCCTTTGACATGATCGTCCGGTACCTCAAATACCGGGGATACAAAGTCACGTTTGTCCGTAATTTTACTGATATCGATGACAAGATCATTGCTCGAGCCAAGGAACAGGGGACGAGTTCCGAAGAACTGGCGAACCGATTTATCAATGAGTTTTATACCGACATGGATAAGCTCGGGGTTGACCGACCGGATATTGAACCAAAAGCCACCGATCACATCAAAGAAATGACTGATATTATCGGAGAATTGATCGAAAAAGGCATGGCCTATCAGTCAGGTAACGATGTCTATTATGTCGTCGATAGTTTTCCAGAATACGGCAAACTCTCAAAAAGAAACCTCGATGACATGAGGGCTGGTGCGCGTATCTCAGTGAACGAGCAGAAAAAAAATCCTATGGATTTCGTAATGTGGAAAGGTTCGAAACCCGGGGAACCGACCTGGGACAGCCCGTGGGGACCGGGTCGCCCCGGCTGGCACATTGAATGTTCGGCAATGAGCCGAAAATATCTGGGCGAGACCTTCGACATCCACGGCGGTGGACAGGACCTCATCTTCCCCCATCATGAAAATGAAATTGCCCAGAGCGAAGGGGCCAACAGCAAGCCGTTTGTAAAGATCTGGATTCATCATGGTTTTGTCACTATTAGTGATGAAAAGATGTCCAAATCGCTTGGCAATTTCCTGACTATCAGAGACATCCTCAACCACTATCATCCTGAAATATTACGATTTTTTATTTTCTCCACCCATTACCGCAGTCCACTTGATTTTTCCGAATCTGCAATGAAAGATGCAACTGCCGGTCTCGAACGGCTCTACGAATGTGTAGCGACTGTCGATTCTCTTGATCCTGCAAGCGGAGAACCAAACGCAAAAAGCATCCTCACGCCAAAAGATATGAAGAAAGTGATGGAACTGGAAACAAGGTTCCAGCAGGCAATGGATAATGATTTCAATACCGCCCAGGCCCAGGGAGTCTTTTTCGATACGGCGAAGACCATTAATCGCCTTCAAGGTAAAATTACCGGCGTACCAGCCCTGAGAGATATACAGTTCCTGAAAAATGCGACCGCTCTGTTGAAAAAACTAGCGTCCATTATGGGCTTGCTGACCGAAGATGCCCAAAGCTTTCTTACCGCCAGAAGGGAAAAACTTATTGCCGATAGCGATACTGACGAGTCCGCTATCGACGCGTTGATCGCTGAACGATATCAGTGCCGTCTTGATAAAAACTGGTCGAGAAGCGATCAAATTAGAGACGAACTCCTGGCCAAAAATATTGAGATAAGCGATGGTCCCAATGGCACAACCTGGTCAGTTAAAAGCAAGTAATTAAGTAACTATTCAGGTAGGTGCTAGATACCTTATAATACCACGGACTCTACCTGTTCAGCAGCACTCCAGGGGTGCTGCTGAACAGGTACGTAATTAACTCAATTAAAGGGAGACGACGATGAGACACCCTTCTGTTGCGGATCGCTTCTATCCTGCATCCCCGAAGGTACTTTCCCGCACAATTGCCGAGTTATTTCCTGCCTCAAAAAATATCCACAAGACCAAAGCACGAGCTGTTGTATCCCCTCACGCCGGCTATGTCTATTCGGGTACACTTGCGGCGGCGACATTTTCTGCCGTTGAGATACCTGAAACTGTTATCATTCTTGGCCCCAACCATCATGGCCAGGGAGCACCGATATCTCTTTCCACCGAGACGTGGGACATGCCTTTAGGACAAGTACCGGTAGACACGGAGATCGCCAATCAACTGCTGAAGATCTGCCAGCATATAAAAATCGACGAAACAGCGCATCAATTCGAGCATTCTCTGGAGGTTCAAGTGCCGTTTCTGCAGATGCTTCAGAAAAACCTGCATATTGTCCCTTTAGTCCTCTCGCAGCTTGCCTACCCTCTTTGTGAGACAGTTGCCGGAGCGCTGGCGGAGGTCATCAGGAAGAGCAACAAGGATATACTTATCGTCGCTTCCAGCGATATGAGTCATTACGAACCCAGACGAATAATCGAACAAAAGGACCGATCAGCATTAAAATGCATAGAGCAACTCGATCCATATGCCTTGTATCACACTGTGTATGACAACCACATATCCATGTGCGGGGTGATACCCGTAGTCATTGCCATGCTGGCGGCTAAAGCCTGCGGGGCCGAAAAAGCCAGCCTTGTTGGCTATACAGATTCCGGGTATACGTCCGGCGACACAGAACAGGTGGTTGGCTATGCCGGTGTCATTATCAGCTGAAATTTGCTTGACAGGCCGGCCAAAATCTTTTATAAACTCGCACCACTGTAGCTAACACACCAACAAATGTAACAAATGCTGGGGGATGGTCTAATGGTAAGGCAGCGGACTCTGACTCCGCTTATCAAGGTTCGAGCCCTTGTCCCCCAGCCACTTATATTTTAGCACCCTAAGCTTTTCGGCTTTTGGTGCTTTTATTTTTTACTCATTTTGTCCCGCTCCTGTCCCGCCCTTTTGTTTTCTTGTAAAATATAAAACTCGTCACACAGAAAGTTGATGATTCCATTCTCTTTGCGTGTCATTCTGCATCCCTGTTACAACAAAGCCTTTGCATAGGGCAAAAGCTCTATCACCTTCCTGTATCACTGTAAGATCTTTTACAGGCTCATTCTAAGTAGAAGCCACTTACCCTCCCCCCCTCCATTGCACATTCAAGCACTATTTGAACCTGTCTATATCACTTCGAGCAATGATCTCAGATCGAAAAATTCTGTAACAATCATTAAAGTAACACAGACAGAGTGAAGGTTCATACCTCTACTACAAATGTCTTTTTACCAACCAGTAGAAATGAATCACTCCTTTGAAAAAATATTAGCTTTGATTATTGCTTTTCAAAAGTGTAATGTGCCTATTGTAGATGCAAAAACGGGGGGTTAGCTGTGAAACCTTCTGGTAATCTTTTAGCTTTTGTGAGCCTTGAAGTGAGGCAATATTTAGTGGAAATATGTTGACTCGGTATAGATCACAAAAATGGTCAGGAATTAGCTCAACAGGGTATGCTTTAAACTCACTTTGCCTTTCCAGCAACAATTTTCTGGTCACTGATGGTGATCAAAAATGATGTGGTATCAGTCATTGAGCCTAACACTTA
>CBDTUM010000077.1:0-20108 GCA_965363495.1 uncultured Desulfopila sp. | reverse complement strand
ATCCAGACCAGTTCCGGATTAGCGGCTGAAACCTCTTGCACGGTAATCGTAAACCCAGCTTTTTGCATCAATTGAGCTACTTTTTCAAGTGAACGGTACCAGGGATGTCTACCGGATATTTTTATCCGCCGGTCTTCCAGGTGCCATGACCAGGTCGGACGGCCATTTGGAACAACCACAAACCTGGTCACCAGGATACCTTGATGCCCGAGTGCCGTAAAACTTTTTGTAAAGAGAGCCGACACGGTTGCATCATCGAGGTGGTGGAGCATATCAAGAAGCAAAACGACATCAACCGGCTGGGCAACAACGGGAAGATCAGGAGCCCAGCCGACGGTGATCCGACCTCGGTCGCCGGTGCCGATGGCCGCCACTCTCACCCTTTCGGGATCGGGATCGATGCCATAGATTTCGGCTTGTGCAAAAAACTCCAGACACCAGCAGGCTGGCACACCATAACCACAGCCGATGTCAATAATAGTTGTCACGTTTTTCTGTTGTGCTAACATTCGCGGCAACTCCTTGAACATCGGATCTAACTGCAACTTGAAGCGGACAAACATCCTGGGATACGCCTCCAGGGTTCGGAAACGACCACGAATTCGATGAAAAATGTCCCTGTTTTCCGATCCTGTAAGGCTATTATGCATTTCCCGGGCAAGGTATCGATCGAGTAAAGGCGGAAGCAACAGGAACGTTCCCAGCAAAGAATAGCCGATACCGAGCAGAGAGGTTATACCAACACTTTTTAATACCGCATGTTCAGCAAAGCAAAGCACCCCAAAACCGATAAGCGTCGAGGTGCCTGACATAAAAACGGCAACACGAACCAAAACGTACGAGGGGTGACTCACCACACGATATCGCTGGTGGGCCCGTACGCAGAAAATTGCATAATCAACGCCCATGCCAAGAATCACAACGGACAACATAAGCGATGGGATATCAAGAGGATGATGTAAAAGCCTCAAGGTTCCCAAAGTACAGATATAGGCAAAAACAGCCGGAAGCAGCGTAAGCAGCATAAGCTGCAAGCTCAAATAAAAAAAAGACAGCAGCACAACCATACTGAGCGCAACAATGACCAGCATGGTTGTAAAAGTCGAAAAAAGAATATCCGCCAGGCGCGAGGTAAAAAAAGAGGCATCGAATATTTTACTATCCTTGCCATACACCTGCTGCAAGTCTGCACCGTCATAATTTTTCCCAGGCAACAAAGTAACAAACTGCAGCAATCCAGACTCTTTGACATTATGGGAAATACCCAACAAGTCAAAGTATTTTTCTGGAATTGGTCGGCTCCTTGTTACATACGCAGGGTCGAGCAGAGAGAAAAACCCAGCAAAAGCTTCAGGGGTAAAACCACGTTCGGTCCCTGCACTCCTCAGAGCCTCCTTAACACCTGCAGCCCTGCCATCGCTCCAGAAATTTTGCCAGGCTTGCAGATTGTGTGCGCCTCTTTGTGGCCCGGGAAAAATCATGGAGGGCACAAAAGCGGCCTGCAAAACATTTTTGTCGATGTCCTTTTCAATCTTTACCAGCAACTTATCGTTCTCCTGCTGGATTTCTGCGACACCTCCCGCCTTGTTCATCAGCACAATCCGTTCGCCGATACTTCCCCACACTTTGCTAAACAAAGCATCGGCGGCAAGGGTTTCTTCCGTCACCGTGTTCATGCTGGCAAGACTTACCGCAAATTGCGGCCTGGCAAAAAAGAGCAGACCAATCGCCAGCAAAACTGCTGCTATGAATCCTGGTTTGCCGCTATTATAGAGAGCGTTGACCAGACCGCGAAGAGGCAGAACACGATCGTTGCCCGGCGGCATAGTTGGAAAAATTCGTGGAAAAATCGAGTGAATAAAAAGAAAAGAAAAAAAGATGCCCAGGGCGGTGAACTGACCCAATTCAGTAAAGATCGGAAATCCGCTACAACTAAGAATCAGAAAGGCACCGATTGAGGTAATGACCGCCATAATACCGATGGAGCGCACCTCAAAGGAGGCGTCTCGCCCTTTCGTCTCGTAACTGCGATCGAGAAAAAGCAAATAGGCGATCCCATGATCAACGGTGATGGAGATTATCGCACCGCCAAAACCCAGCACCATGATCGAGATCGATGAATGGAACAGCGAATAGGCAAACAGGGCGGCACCTGTCCCGGCAAGGGCTGGAACAAGGGACAACAGGCCGATCAGTGGCCGGGAAAAAAGCGTAAGCAAAAGAATTGCGACACCTGCCGTTGCCAACACCAAAGCCAGTTGTACATCGTGGCGGATGATACGCTCATTATCCAGAGCGGCCCGGTAAGCGCCGACCGGGGTAATGGTTATCTGTCGGCCTGAAGAATTATATTTTTCGTTGATCACACGGGAACTTTCGGCCATCAACTCAGCAATTTTCCGGGCAAAACTTGTGTCGGTGCCTGCAGTCAGCGGTCTTGCGGTAACCAACAGATGGTGTCCATCGGCAGAGAGCAGAGCACCCCGAAAGAACCTGGTATTCAAAGAGGGAGCAAGTGGTGCCAGTCTGGCCAGGACCAGATCTTTTAAACCAAGCGGATCGAGCCCAATAAACTCGGCCTGCCCGATGCCCTCCATGCTGTTCAGGTCTTGATATATTTTTTGTATACGAGTCTTGATCCGTTTGGCAGTCAGAAGAGGGGCTACCTTTTGGGCCAGCTCTTCTTCAGAAAACAGCAAAGGCAGGTTTCGCGCGGCATACAGGGCCATATCCGGAAGAAGCTCACCAAATTCAGCGGTACCCACCTGGGCGAACAGCCCGCTGTCCTGCATCTTTTTTTCAAGCAGTGTGCCAACCTCTACCAGGGTATCCGGATCATCGATATTGAGCATGACATCGACAGCGATCTGATCATGGATAGGATGGTGCTCAAATATTTCCAGACCATCGGCAATGACTTTATCTCCTGTTGGCAGGGAGCGAACTATATCGGTATCGAAGTCTAGACGAAGCAATCCAATGCCGGCCAGAGCAAATACCAGCAGTGAAGCTATAAGGAGGAGTCGGTAATTGATCATTTTTCTTTTACCATACCTTAAAAACCAGCGAAGCGAACACAAGCAGGAGGAAGAAAGCACCCCCCTGCAGTATCATTTTATTATTTTGATAAAATTCATTGGCCTTCTGGATAAATGGCAGCCCACCACAAATTCTCCGCACCCGGTCTATGACGAAGGTCCGGTTATCTGAGCTTGCCGGTCCCTGGAAGGCACACATGGGGTATAAAGCATAAAAATCATCATTATGGCGTCGCAATAATTCATCGAAGGGAATATCGTTCCACGTCTCTTTGACCATTTTTTGAGCAAAAGATCGATTCAGGGCATAGGCATGGGCCAGACAGCGGTAGGTAATTTTAACCAGGTTCTTTTTCCTGGTTTTGCAACTGCCGTCGGTGATGCCGCCAAGAAACAGCGCATTCCAGTTAGGAATCCATTCCATGTTATTGCAAACGTTGCGTAACGTGTCCGGAGCAAACCTCTGGAACAGAACATCGTCTTCAAAAATCAGCATATTTCGAGCTTTTGCAGTAAGTCCTTTGTTCAGGCAATGCATATGCGACTCAAAAATGCCCTTTTCCGGGTTTTCCGGATGCTTTGCCACAATAACAAACTCAACCCGACCCAAAAGACCAACCTCGGCAAACTGCTGCCGGGCCTGCTCTCTTCTATCGGTGCGTGTTTCAAGAGAAATGCAGTAGATTTTATCGAAAAAGGCCCAGCTGTCAGGCTGCATAATTATAGGTCGACTCACGCTCTTTTTTGTTTATTACATTTGATTGATAGCTATTCTGTTGTATATTGCAGTTGTAATCATCAACAGCTTTTACCCTTTACTCTACTGCACCATGACTCGCATAATCAGGCATAAGATATTACAATTCGGCATGACCGATTATGTGCGCTCGGCAATTGCCGAGCAGGCTGATCTGTCTGCATTCAAAGAAAAACCTACCCCAACGATCCTGATCGGTGTCTTTGCCATCGCATTTAGTTTTGTCATCGGCTGGCCGGCAATTGCCGCTCTTGGCGCTCTATCGATACAGATCCACAATCCCTGGATCGTCGCGGTTGGTGGACCTTTAACCTATATCTTGTCGCATATGGTTTTTCTCTTTGGCATGTATCTGTCCGGGGCAGTCTATTCGCTTATCATTTTGCGCTGGCTGACCAGGGTTTCCATGGAGAAGCTGCTCGCCTGGGCCGACTACAGCTAGGAGCCTATTTTTTTTCAAGACACTGCTTACATCCCGCATCCTCAGGCCGTCTACTATTTCATACAGCTGGCCGCCGTCATCCCAGATAGCTACATCAAAAATCAGCTCGTCGTCTGAACGAGAAGTTTGCCTGACCCTGGTAATGTAAGACGAACCCGACTGGGTCGGTCGAAGTACTGTTCGTCGCCTGAATCCCACCGGAAAGGGCACAAAATCAACCGCCTGCTGGCCCAACACACAGGCGGCATGCAGGGCACCATCCAGCGGGAACGGCGAACCGAGTATTTTTTGTATCGGATCGACTGGAAAGAGCGGGAACCGGGGGGCTCGCAACCGTCCCCAGGCCTCATGTTCAGTAAGATATACTGCCTCCTGCAGCGTCCGGTAATTCGGCCCAAAGGGCACCAGCTCACGGTAAAGATAGTCCACCTTGATCTTGGTTTTGCTAGCTGCCGGTGGCACGGAAGCAAAGTGTATCTTTGGTGAATTCTTTGTACTGTCTGTTGCAGCTCTAGAGAAAAATATTTCGCAATGTTCTTTGATCCTGCTCATTGCCTTGAACTGGCTCTTACTGAGCAGCTTCGCCTGCACCCGACCATCGGGATGGCCAGAACATTCTAGCAGGGTGGACAAAGAAGCAGCGTCAGGAGCAATCTCCAGAAATTTGGCAAAGCAGGCATCTTCCATGACTTTGATATTGATTTCAGGATAGGTTGCAGCCACATGTGCGGCCAGCTGAAGCATGGCCTCCACCGCAGGCAGGACTATCTTATCGCCTAAGGCGTGATCCTGAAACCAGGGTTTAATCGCGATTATGCAAGGAATACGTCCGTTGGCCATCAGCTGGGAAACCCATCCCAGAGGTTGATGGTTTTTTGATCAATCTCAACAGGGAGGCCATTACCGTTGACCGCGCAGTGTCTGGTCATACCGGTGCAGGAAATTTCACCGTTTTCCGCCTTGGTGATGATATAATCAAACTGCACCTTAACCATCTCCAGTTTGGCGGGCCGGGTATGAATATAGATCAAATCGTCATAAAAAAGAGGTGAGTAATAGCTGAGTTCTGTTTTGATAATGGGATAGACATAGCCGCTTTCTTCAATTTTTTTATACGGATATTTGGCTTCGCGCATAAGCGATGCACGGCCGAATTCAAAATATTTCAGATAATTGGCATGGTAGACGGCCTGGGAACGATCGGTATCGACATAAAGGGTGCGCAGCTCGGAACGGTGCCATACTATGCCGCTGTTACTGTCTCTGACATAGCAGGGATTATCCAGAAATTCGGGGATAAATGGTTTGGGACGCATTAGTGCCTTACTCCTGAATGCAGATCATTACAAACATAAAATAGAAATATATATAACATTACCAACTCCAATAAACAACCAAGGCACTTACACCCCTCAAGGGGGTACTAAAAAGAGCACCCGTCAAGCGAGTACTAAAAAGAGTCCGGCTTATTGTTCACCTACCGGGGTCACATACCTCGAAAAACGATACAGCAGTTGGTCCCACCAAAGCCAAATGAATTAGAAAGAACAAATTCATGGGCATGCTTGCGGGCAATATTGGGAACCACATCTATATCACTGAATGCAGGATCGGCGATATGGTTAACGGTAGGAAGCACTATCCCCTGCCGCATGGCCTCGATTGCCAGCGCCGCCTCGATTGCCGCAGAGGCGCCAAGGGAATGGCCGAGTTGGGATTTATTAGCCGACACCGGTATTTTCGATACTTCTTTGCCAAATACGGCGCGCAGGCACTCAACTTCGGTGCCATCCCCAGTGGGTGTTGAGGTGCCGTGGGCATTCACTGCCCCAATGTCGGCTGCGGAAATTTCCGCATCACCAATAGCGTCGTGCATGGCCCGGATAATAGTCGTGCTGTTGGGCCGGGTAAAGTGATTGGCATCGGAGTTCCAGCCGATACCGGCAACTTCTGCTTTTGGACAGAGACCAAGAGAATGGACCGCATCTTCTGCTGCCAGCAGCAGGACGCCGGCACCTTCCGCGAGTATAAACCCCCGGCGGTCGACACTAAACGGCCTGGATGCCTGGGTCGGGTCAATCGCAGCCCGGTCTGTCGGGCCAACTTTCAGTGTTGCCTGCATATTGGCAAAGCCTTGAATAATTTCCGGAACAAGGCACGTTTCAACGCCGCCGGCCAGGACAAAATCACAGTCACCGTCGCGAATCATCCTCGAACCGATAGCGATGGCATGATTGCCGGAGGCGCAGGCTCCCTGAGGAGAAAAAATAGGCCCGGTAAACCCCAGAAGCATTCCAGCCTTTCCGGCAGGCAGATTGGCGCAGACATTGGGCAACAGATAGGGACTGACCTTCAGCGGCCCCCTGTTGACAAAATTATCCATGGCAATCCGGTAGGAATCGGTACCGTTCAGAGCTGAGCCGATCAGACAGCCGGTCCTGGGACCGGTTTCATCATTTATCTCCAGCCCGGCATGCAAAAGGGCTCTCCGGCAAACCTCCATGGTCAGAAACACATAGGCAGCATTCCACAGAGAGGCCTCTTTACGGTTGACGTATGATAACTGATTGGGATCCCAATCGGGAATCTCGCCCACCACATTCGCCCGGCTTGGCGTCTCGCAGCGGGTCAGTCGGCGAAAGCCGGCCCGCCCAGCTACGGCACCCTGCCAGGTTGCGGCAAAGGTATTGCCGAGCGCGGTAGCTGTGTCATAACCGACGACAAAGACTCTTCTGTTTTGTGGTGCTTTCATTATTTCATCTGCTCTTTTTAAAGACTGCGCAGGCGTTACAACCGCCAAAACCGAAAGAATTTTTCAGGACAAATTCCTGATCCAGAGTGCGCTTGCCTTCGGCAACACAATCGATCTCTATTTCCGGATCGGCAGTGTAATTAATAGTGGGAGGAACCATATTGTCCGCCATGCCAAGTAAGGCAAAGATGCTTTCAATGGCACTGGAGGCCCCCATCGCGTGACCGATAAGCGATTTGTTGGCACAGACCGGTGGCAAACGCTCCCCGAAAAGAGCTTTTATGGCGTCGTATTCAACCTTATCCCCTACTTTGGTTGAAGCCGCATGGGCGTTGATCACCGCGATATCGCCAGGCGAAAGTGCTGCATCGGTCAATGCATCCTGCATACATTTTTTAATGGTGGCAAAATAGGGTGCGACAAAATGATGGGCATCAGAGGTCATGCCCCAGCCGGCTATTTCGGCCTGATACGATAAACCATGGGCCTCGGCAAATTCCCGGGTGGTAAGGATCACCGCCCCTGCGCCTTCAGAAATAACAAAGCCGCGACGATCTACGGAAAATGGCCTGCTGGCGGTTTCCGGCGCATCGTTTTCCCGACCTTTGGCCGGATTGTATGCACCGTTCATGGTATGAAATCCGGCGACAATAGGTTCAACTAGAGCAAAGTCGACTGCCCCGCAGACAGCGACATCAGCCCGGTTCTGGGCAAGAAACATGGCCCCGACGAGCATCGAAGTCAAGCCGGTGGCGCAGGCGGTAATGGTCGAGGTAATCGGCCCCTGGGCCCCGGTCATAATGGCAATCTTGCCCCCGATCATATTGATGCAGGAGTTAGGGTTTACATATGGCAAAGGCAGTTTATTTTCCGCCTGCAGTTTTCTGTCCGCACTCAGAACCGCATCAAGCCCGCCAATTGCTGAGCTGTAGGTAACGGCTGTTCGAAGAGCAATATCGGGCGTCAGCTCAATTCGGCTCCTTTTAAGCGCTCTGGCCACAGAGAGCATGGAGTATTTGAAGACCGGAGAGCTCCAGGCCGCCTGATGGCGGGCCGACAGAAACGGATAGTCTTCATCGTCAATATCCGGTACCTGACCGGCAATATGGACGGGGAAATTTTCAGCAAGCGCAAAACGGCTGAGCGGTCCGATACCACTTTCTCCGGCAAGGGCGCGCTGCCATTGCCGGTCCAGATCACTGCCCAGGGGAGAAATGGCGTCGTAACCAACGATGACCGCATCTTTTCCTCCCATTAGTCGATTACCAGGGGATAAATTGATAGAGCTTGGCAAACATCTCGTAAACCTCTATCCAGTTCTGCAGGTCTTTGGTCGTCTTGATATGGGCCCGCTTGTTGACCATTACCCAGCTCATATGGGCAGCACCATCCTTGCAGGTCTTACAGTCACGGGTTTCCGAGGTACAGCAGCGATGCATGGTCTGCAGATCAGATGACCAGCGGATGAAATTGGTCAATCGTTTGGGGCGGGGTTCTCTCTTATCGATGGGTTCCGTCACCGAAGGGCATTCCATCCAGCCGAAAGGCCGACCGAGCATCTTACCGGTGGTGATGATCTCGTGGTAGTACTTGGAGGAGATCACTGTCTGGGGATATTTGTCCAGCATATCGTCCATTTCCGCACGCACTGCGATCAGCTCGTCAGGTTGCCAGGAAAAACCGTCCACGTCCTCGTCATTGGACAGCAGTTGCATATGCACCTTCAGCCCGACATCCCGTATCTTACAGATGATTTTCTCTATTTTGCCAAGTTGTTTGGGGGTAATGGTATAGAGATAATAGGCGTGAGGGTCACCTGCATAGTTAGCGCTGGAAATCTTAAAGGTATCCTTGCCGCGCAGCAGTTGTTCGTCTTCCACGTCGCCCCACAATGAGATTCCGACCATCATGTCCGGAAAACGGTCTCTTGGCACCTTGATCAGACCATTGGTGGCGCAAAAGCTCGGCAACCGTTTATAAAATGCCTCGACCCGGTCCAGGCACAGCGTTGGTTCACCACCAATTAAAATCGCCAGATTGACACCGCGCTCCATCTCTTTTTCGACAAAACTATGCCACTTATTGATGTCTTTTTCCTCGGATGCCACCTCATGTTCGCCGGAGGAAAAAAAGAAACACCCTTTGCAACGCAGGTTACAGCGATCGGTCACATCATAAATGGAACTGCGGATATTGAGCCTGGAAATTTTTTTATAGCGCTCAAACCAATGGTCATCAAGAAGGGAACTGACTGTTATCATAATCTTACTAATTATTTATAGGCGGAGTGATGAAGGAATCACAAAGGTTCGGTCCTTTATCGTATCCTCTGACCCAGACGGCAAGGTAGGTATCAACATAGTCGAGCCAGGCGGAAAAGGTCACGGGATCTGTCGCATGTCGGTACATCCTGGCGGTGACAACGGCACTCCCCGCGGCATAATGCCGGCAGTCGTCGCAATTGGTATCCGGCACGCAACAGGCGGCGTCACGATTCCACTGCAGATCGGTACGATACTGCCTGAAAGATCGGCCAAGACCAATATCCGTCGAGGGATTCATCCGGGGATAGGTACAGGAAAAAAGATCATGCAAGCCCTTTTCTGCCGTGTGGGCAACGATATTATAGGTGGAAAAGAGCACAGTTTGCGGATACGCAGTCAGCAGTTTGTGCATCATTGCCCGTGTTTGTTGCAGCGATGCAGGGCTGTGACAGAGCTGACCGGCATAACCGACGGGTGCAGAGAACATATTAAAGGTGATCTGCTGTCCATTTTCCGCCAGCAGCCTGGTCACTTCCCAGGCTTCATCGATATTAAAGGGGGTAAAGGTATAGACAAAGACAGCTCTCGGGTCATCCTGATAATTGGCCATCTGGCGGATCAGCATATCAGGGGCTTTGCGGATAGTCAGGCTGCTCTGGTCATTGCCCCATACCGAGATATGGATTCGATAATCTATCTCCCGCGGGATCGGTTTGAGGCCGTTTGTGGCAATAGCACCAAGCGGAATAACATCATAACAGGTCGCACACAGTTGCGGCACCAGCGAGGGTTCAGCCCCTGCCAGAACGACAAAGGTAATGCCCCTTTTTTTTTCCGATACAAACAGTTTCCGCCAGGCGGTTTCATCAGTATTTTCCTCGGCAAACTGCTTGTCGCCGGTAAAATAATAACACCCTTCACAGCGGATATTACAACGATTGCTCATGTCATAGGTAGATTCACGCAGGAAAAAATAACGTCGAACCTTTTCCCACCGCTCTCTGATTATCGGATCGCCAATGATATCAGAGAATTTGTATGCAACTTGAGCTGACATCTATTCGTTACTATTAAGTTTATCGTCAATGTACCGGGCAATGATTCGAACTGTGGTGAGCTTGGGATAATCGTCTTCATCAATTCGAATCTGATACTCATCTCTTAGAAACAAAGCGACCGTTGCCATGTCCATGGAATCAATTCCGACCTCGTCAACCAGATCAAGATCGGGATCGAAGGTCTCGGGGATAACATCTTCAAGCTTGAGCTCGTTGATAAGGATTTCAGCAATGCGGGTAATGGTCTGGCTAATATCTTTACTCATTAATTTTTCTATTTGCGTTATTTTTTTCGTCTTGGGTTAAATACATCCCGCCGGAACAGACATCCTCGTCCCCGCTGGTAATCTTAAAGTTATATTGATCTTTTTTATTACCGCACGTGATGTGAATATCAAGCACTTCTTCGGGCCTGATAATTTTTCTAAACTTAACCCGGCTCAAACCCGTCATTCGCAAGTTACCTTGCTTTGACTTGGCAATAAGATCAACAACCATTTTCAACTGGGCAATACCAGGCAAAATCGGGTCATTAGGAAAGTGACCGGAAAACCAGGGGGAATGGGCAGCAGTTGTCACAGATGCGACCATTTTACCTTCTTCCATTTTTTTTTCAACCAGTGATTACTGTCCGTTATTGTATCTACTTTACGTCCGGTATCATGGCGAAGACTCTCTACTCGTCTCGCTCATTTTGCATATCCTGCTACCGAGCAGGTTTATACCATTTAGACAGGGAATACACAACAGCTTACAATTCGGAGGTTATTCAGCCTTCCCTGGCCACCTGCAGTCAATATTTGCACCGTTTTGTCTCCTGTCTGTCCAAATATGAGATGACGCGCCGGATAACGCGTATTGCATCGCAAGCTCAATAAACCAGAATAATCCGCATATCCATAACGTTGGTACGCGTAGGTCCGGTTTTATACAGATCGCCTACTATATCCAAAAAGGTATAAGAATCGTTGTCATCAAGATATTCTTGGGCAACAAGTTGGTGTTGTGCCGCCCTTTGCAGGCTGAGGTCGTCGGCAAAAGCTCCGGCGGCATCGGTCGGACCGTCACTCCCGTCCGTTCCAGCACTGAGTACGACAATATTTTCCATTCCCCGCATATCAAGTGCTGCGGCCAGGACAAATTCCTGGTTTCTGCCGCCCTTGCCTGAACCTTTGATGGTGACTGTCGTTTCACCACCAGAGAGCAGGCAGGCAGGTTTTGCTATTGGCTGATCATGCAGCCATATCTCCCTGGCTATTGCCATATGCAGAGCTGCCACCTGACGGGTCTCGCCCTCCAGCTGCGAAGAGAGCAGCAGGGTATTGTAGCCAAGCTGGACGGCTTTTTCCCTGGCTTGCAGCAAGGCATCAAAATTACTGCCGATAATAACATTGCTGGTCTTGGCAAAGAACTCCTGCCCGGCTTTCGGAGTTTCAGCAACTGTTCCGGCCAGGCCCATGGCAATATGCTGCACCACCCTGGCCGGGATCTGTTTTTCAATAGCATATTTTTTAAAAATTGCCAGGCAATCGGCAAAGGTTGTGGAATCGGCAACGCAGGGCCCCGAAGCAATACTGTCCAGATCATCACCAACCACATCAGATAAAATCAAGGTAACAAGCGTTGCGGGATACACTGCCCGGGCGAGGCCGCCACCTTTTATAACAGAGAGATGCTTTCGAACCGTATTCACCTCATGAATAGTCGCCCCGCAGGCAAGGAGCACCCTGGTTGTCTCCTGCTTGTCCCAAAGAGAGACTCCAGGAACGGGAAGCGGCAGCAAAGCGGAGCCACCGCCGGAAAGCAGACAAATGACCAGGGTTTTTTCATCGGCGGAAGATGCCAGATTATATATTGCCTGCGCAGCAAGATGCCCCTTTTCATCGGGAACCGGGTGACCGGCTTCACAGGTTGTTATTTTCTGCAAGTGCTCCAGATGAGCGTATTTAACCGAAATTATCCCTTCTGAAATGCGGTCCCCTAAGATTTCTTCTATCGCTTGCGCCATTGAGGCCCCTGCTTTTCCGGCCCCGACCACAATGATCCTGATGAACATTGCCAGATCATACCTGTGCCCATCGACTATCAGGACTTCTCCTGCAAGCCGGCAATATTTCTTCATTGCCGCACCGGGCGCAACCGCCTCTAAGCCCGCTTGAAATATCGTCACCGCATCACGACGCTTATCTAAAAGTTGTGTACTCATGGTGTTCACCTTACAAAAGAGCCTCCGCTCATGGTGTATCCCTTCTAGCGGAGTTCAACAGCCCAGTCTGCCAGTGGCGGCACATTTTTCACCGTCCCCTGTTCCTGCAAAAACTTGGCAAAACGGCGATATCGATGTTGATCAAGGGCACCGGGGCGAAGAGCGAAACGCGGCAGGGTGTCCTTCCAGGCACGTCGGTTTAATTCATCATCAAGATTTTTTCGCTCGCCTTTTATGAACAATTGCCAACTCTCATCGGGATGATTGACTAAATATTGTACGCCCTCTTCCAGCGCATCGACAAACTGGCGCAATGTGGCATCATTTATTCGATCTTTATTCGCTACCAAAATCAACTCATCGTAGGACGGGATGCCATTTTCTTCGACATAAAAAGCCCGCCCAGGGCGTTTTTCAATGTCCATCTGGTTCAGTTCAAAATTTCTAAAAGCACCAATCACAGCGTCAGCCTGGCCTGAAAGCAGAGATGGCGACAGCGAAAAGTTGACATTCACCAGCTTTACATCGGAGAGACTGAGTCCAGCTTTTGCGAGCAGTACCTTGAGAAGTACCGTTTCAAAGCCGCCGACCGAATAGCCAATGGTCTTGCCTTTCAGATCGGCCAAAGAGTGGATCGGGCCATCGGCAAGGACCACCAGTGCATTGAGCGGGGTAGCAATTAACGTGGCAATTCGCACCAGGGGCAAACCCTGATCAACCTGCATCTGGTGCTGATGCTGATACGAGACGGCGATATCGGCTTTTCCTGCAGCTACCAATTTGGGCGGATCATTTGGGTTGGAGGGGGCGATAATTTCGACATCCAGGCCATGATCGGTAAAATAGCCTTTTTCCAGGGCAACGACCAATGGAGCGTGATCAGGGTTGATAAACCAGTCCAGCAGGACGGTCATTTTTTCCTGAGCCACCGCTGAGGTAGCCGCTCCACAAAGGAGCATCAGCAACGTGATCACTATTTTTATCCGCATTAAATTCATTGTATAACACCTTGTTTTTTTTCCCAGAAAATGAGCTTCTCCATGGCAAAATCAATCATAAAATAGAGAAGCAGCGAAACAACAGAGAGCATCGTGAGCGCAGCAAACATCACATCAATCTGCATACGCGCATTGGCATGCAGCATATAAAAGCCAAGTCCACCACTCGATCCAACCCATTCCCCAACCACCGCACCGATTGGGGCCACTGCAGTTGCCACGCGCAAACCCGAAGCAAAGGCAGGCAGTGCTGAAGGGATGACGATATAACGCATTATGGCCATTGGCTTCCCACCCATGATCCGTGCCATCTCTAAGAGCTGCGATTCCGTTCGCTGCATACCGTAGTAAAATGACGAGGTCACCGGAAAAAAAATAATGAGTACCGCCATGGCTACTTTCGATGCCATGCCATAACCAAACCAGAGAACAAGGATGGGCGCGAGCGCAAAAACAGGAATAGCCTGACTCATGACCAAGATGGGCAACAACCAGCGTTTCAGCAGCGGTGAGAGCGTCATGATAAGCGCAGCGGTAACCCCTAACGAAGTGCCGATACAAATGCCGAGGATGATTTCCGTTAAAGTCGTTCTGAGATGCCCCAGTAAGACTGTCCAGTTACTCACAATGGCATAAAATACCGGCACTGGCCCCGGCAGGATATAATGCGGAGCATTGGTAACCAGCACCACAAACTGCCAGAGCAATAAAATGCTACAGCCGAGCACTATCAACCTTATCGCTTTCATCTATCACTCTCATCCATCAGTTGACGGAGTAAAACGCTGAAATGGGCCTGAATTTGCGGGTCGTCAACATTGCGCGGAGAATTTCCGGCAACGGTAATGATACTTTTCACCCGGGCCGGCCTTCTGGACAGAACCACAATAGTATGCCCAAGTCGCAAGGCCTCCATTGGATCATGGGTTACCAGGAGCACAGTCGCATGACGGGTGAGTCTGGCAGAGAGATCCTGCAATTTCATTCTGGCCAGGGCGTCGAGAGCAGAAAAGGGTTCATCCATCAGCAACACCGGTCGTCTTTCCATAAGTGTCCGCAACAGAGCACCTCGCTGGCGCATGCCCCCGGAAAGATTCGCCGGCAGGGCATTCTCATATCCGACAAGCCCTGCCTCAACCATCAGCTGCCGAGCCTGATCGCGAAGCGTTGCCGATTCCTCATTGCGCAACTTGGCGCCGAGCAGAATATTATCCAGAAGCGACAGCCAGGGAAGCAATAAATCGTTTTGGCTCATCCAGGCTATCTTGCCATGCTCCTCGGTCTCCACCGCACCCCGAATCGTTCCTTCATAGCACAGAGAGGGCGAGCCGGATATCAGGCGCAGCAAGGTCGACTTGCCGCAACCACTGGGGCCGAGAATGCAGGTGCATCGCCCCCCTTCAATGGTCATGGACAACTTATCAAAGAGGGGTTCTTCGCCGAGAGAAAGAGAAACCTGATCAAGAACTATTGCCGGGGCTTCTTTCGGCAGCACAGTTTCTGCTGACCGGTGCCCTGTCACTGTTTTATCTGTTCAAATTGATAGAAATGATGGACCGGGCCGTGTCCTTTGCCAAGCGTATAATCGGCACCGGCAGCAATCGCCCCAGTGATATATTGCTTGGCCTTACGCACAGCCGTGACAGTATCATCACCTCTGGCAAGGCCTGAGGCGATGGCTGAGGATAAGGTACAGCCGGTACCATGATTGTTCTGCGTCTCAATTCGTTTGGCATCCAGGAAAATCATTTCATCCTTGTCTCCCAGATAGAGGCAATCATCGCTGTCCTGCCCTGCAAGATGACCTCCTTTGATTAACACATTGGTGCATCCCAAACGACACAGCTCTTTCGCTGCATCGTAGGCCATATCCATAGAGGTAATCTCTCGACCCAAGAGCACTGAGGTTTCCGGCAGGTTTGGGGTGATAAGAGAGGCCATGGGAATCAAATAGCTTTTCAGTGCATCAACAGCCTCATCCTGGATGAGTTTATCGCCGCTTTGAGCAATCATAACCGGGTCCAGCACAATATTGGCAACAGCAAATTTTTTGAGCTGTTCGGCTACGGCCACAATCAGCTCGGGCGAAAAGAGCATGCCGATTTTCACGGCGTCCGTACCGATATCTGCCAGCACTGCTTCCAACTGCTGCTGCACAAAATGGACGGGCACGCTATGAATGGAGGTTACACCAACGGTATTTTGCGCAGTGAGTGCGGTAATGACACTCATGCCATAACAGCCGTTGGCACCGATGGTTTTAAGATCCGCCTGAATCCCTGCGCCGCCACTACTGTCCGAGCCGGCTATGGTCAAAACTCGATGATATTTTTTTTTAACGACTGGTTGCATGTTTCTCCTCTAGATAAAAGTCAGTTTTTGGGTTTAAAATGTCAGGCTTTTGCCAGAAGAAGCTTCTTCAATTCTGCTGCAGCTGTTTCAGGACAAGTGGCGGAGGCGATAGCTGACACAACCGCCGCACCGTCTGCTCCTGCGCCTGCGATATCACGAATATTGCCCATATTAATACCACCAATACCAACGAGTGGGATCTTGACCGCCCGGCGAATGAGGCGAATCCCTTCAAGTCCCAGAGGTGGTGCAGTATCCAGTTTAGTGCCCGTCGCAAAAACCGGGCTTATGCCGATATAGTCCGCACCTCCCTGTTCAGCGGCTATAGCATCATCTACACTTTCTGCGGAAATACCGATTATCATCTTCTCCCCGACCAGGCGTCGGGCATCGGCAAGAACCATATCTTTTTGCCCGAGATGAACGCCATCGGCACCGACTGCCAGAGCCACATCCAGCCGGTCGTTAATAATGAGAGGAATACGGTGGTGCTGCAAAAGCGGTTGGAGGCTACGGGCCTCCTGGATAAACTCACGGGTGGAGCATTGCTTCTCCCGCAATTGCACACAGGTGACGCCTCCGCGAACTGCGGCGCTGACGATTTCTACGGTAGAACGTCCCCGGGACAGACTTCTATCAGTCACCAGATACAGGGAGTAATCGACTTTGGCCCAGGCAGGATTATCTTTCATGGATGCGACATCCCTTTTCAAGCTGTTCCGGGGTCATGGTATACAGAGCATCGAGAAGATGTATCATAAATGTGCCGGGCCCCTTAGCAGTTTTGCCGGCCATCTCTCCTGCCAGCCCGAAAAATGCCAACCCGGTTGCGGCGGCGCTGAGGTAATCACTATCCACCGCGGTAAAAGCGCCGATCACGGCGGTGGCGGAACAGCCGGTCCCGGTAACAGAGGGCATGAGGGAATGGCCGTTATCAATATTTATGGTCCGGCTGCCATCGGTAACCATGTCAATCGGCCCGGTAACCGCCAGAATAGTTTGTAACTCTTTTGCCAGCTGGGAGGCAATCACCGCAGCATCTTGAACAGTATTGGTTGTATCGACCCCTTTGGTCATAGTCTTCTGCCTGCTAAGCGATAAAATTTCCGAGGCATTGCCGCGAATGACACTTACCGTGGTCTTGTCGATTATAGCCTTGGCAGCAGCAGTTCGAAAGGACGTCGCCCCTGAGCCGACCGGATCTAAGACTATCGGTTTGTGCAATGCAGACGCCCGTACTCCTGCTACCAGCATAGATGCAACCCATTCTTCAGTTAAGGTACCAATATTGAGAACCAGGGCCCCGGCAAAAGTAACCATATCCTCGACCTCGTTTACGGCATGGGCCATAACCGGCGACGCGCCCATGGCCAACAGGACATTTGCCGTATAATTCATCACCACAAAGTTCGTGATATTATGAATAAGTGGTTTAGTTTCGCGAATATGCTGCAGATTTTCCGCAGCCTTTTGGGCAAGATTTGACATAGTACTTCAACCGGTAAAGATTGGTGAACGTATAAAGAACAATAGCAACCTTCAGAGATGGCTAGATTAAAAGTTTACTATACGCCCAAAAGAAGTGCTCTTGGGGTACAACGCAGGAGATCGGCTATGCCCTTTCGGTACTTTTTACGACGCCAGCAAAGATGAAAGCTCGCGCTGAAACATCAGGGAAGACGAACGAGCGGACAAATCGAAGAAATGAAAGGAAAAGACATTTCTGCAATTCCCTACGCTGGTGTTATCCAGGTCAGGTTCAACGGGTATCTTCTCAGGCCACCGGGCCACCCCTGCAAAAAATAATACGCCCATAACTTTAGGTGAATCCAAGACTAATGTCAAGGGGTTACTTTTCTCTCATGTAACGCACAACAACACTCAAAATGATGCACATATCACCGCCCCGGGAATCGAAGCTCCCAAACACATTTTCACTCAAAAATGCAAATCTTCTTTCAGGACAACAATCAACCTGAGAAGACGAAAGCATGAAATTACTATATTCCATAACCTACTGTATTCATTGCTACATAATTAATTCCAGACCCAACACTCTAACCAAATATGAGTTCTTCTTGGAAAATTTGGGCATAGTTATCAGGGCAGGTGCATAGATTCCATAACGGTAGAAGAAATAATATCATTTTTAGCGGAAATAACCGAAGGCAGAAAACAAAATAATCGGAGAGGTCGTCGAAGGATATCTGGTCCATTTCTCAACGGACAATGCCGAATCGGACTCCCCGCTTTCTTCTCGCCTCAACGATCATGATCGTTGCTCTTGCATCCGGGATTTTCATGTCATTTTGAACGAATTAGAAATTCTGGTGAAAACGAATCAGAACATTGAGCAACACTAAACCCACATTACTCGCCCCTACTACCTGACACAATAAGTCACCAATCAATCTGACGATGTTTGTAAAGGCAGAGTTAAAGACTCTGATTATGCATTACATTACTCCAGCTATGGAAATCCTGGCACGCTGTTCAAGGGGGGAGCATCTGGCATCCCCAGAACCCCTGTAGGAGAATAAAGAGTCATATGTAAAAATAATAAAGATGGAGATGAAAGTATTAGGTTTGTCAAAAAAACTGCCCAGGAAATCGCCAAAACAAAGTAAAAAGGAGAATTGGTTATGCGGAAGATAAGCACAATTATTTTTTTGGTATTGGGCCTGGGGACGCTGTTTTTTCCAGACATGAGGGGGAATCTTACCTCTCAGGCTTCTGCCAAAGCCACTGCTGATGTAGTAGAGAACTCACAGACAATTAACGCAGTACCCGGAACTCCAGATGGTGTTTTGGTGATGCAGATGCATGCACTTTTCGGCCAACTTCCAGCGACTATGCCCGGAAGCGAGAAGGATACTCCCGCCATGATTGCTTTAGGGAAAAAACTCTATTTCGAGACAGAAATTTCGATAAACAAAACCCAATCCTGTAACTCTTGTCACCCCATTGACAATAAAGGCGCAGGTGCGGACAATTGTATTACCGGTATAGGTGCGGAAGGAAAATTTGGAGACCGCAACGATCCGACAACCATGAACGCCGGCTTCCAGATTGCCCAGTTCTGGGACGGACGCGCGGCCACTCTGGAAGACCAGGCTCAAGGTCCCCCACTCAACCCTATTGAAATGGGAATGCCCGATGGCCAAGCGGTGGCTGAACGGTTGAAAGGCATAAAAGATTATCCTGCTGATTTCAAAAAAGCCTTTCCCGGTGACAAAGATCCCGTAACTTTCAACAATTTTTCCAGAGCAATTGCCGCTTTTGAACGAACACTGATTAGTCGGGGTCGTTTCGACCGTTTTCTGAATGGCGACAAAGAAGCTATCACCAAACTCGAAATGGAAGGAATGCGCACCATTATCAATGTTAGCTGCGTGCAGTGCCACAACGGCCCTACTCTGGGCGGGATGACCTTCCAGAAAATGGGCGTTTTCCGTGAGTATACAGTGGACCTTGGACGCTTTGAGGTCACCAATTTGGAAGGTGATAAATATGTCTTCAAAGCTCCCATGTTGCGCAATGTCACTCTTACCTCCCCCTATTTTCATGATGGCAAGATGGGCAACCTGGCAAAGGCAGTGGATAAGATGGGGTATTTCCAATTGAATAGGAAGCTGAAAGATGAAGAAATTCATAATATCCTTCGATTTTTGACCACTCTGGCTGATACGGAACGCACCACTGCGGAGCCAATATCGGTAAAAGTATCTTCCGACATCTGGGCGCCCGCGATGGCGAAGGATATTCCTCAGGGAGAGAAAGGCGATCTCATCCGGTATGGTAAACTCCTTTTGACCGATACGTATGCACAGCTTGGTCTTGGCGCAAAAGATGAGAAAATGCATTTCACCGGAAATACACTGAACTGCACAAGCTGCCATCAGGATAGCGGTACCAAGCAGTTCGGTCTCCCCTGGATGGGAGTAAGTCAGGCATATCCCCAATATCGAGGTCGTGAAGATAAGATGGCGGGACTTGAAGAGCGGATTAATGGTTGTTTCGAACGTAGCCTGAACGGCAAGGTTCTTGCTATTGATAGCAAAGAGATGAAGGCAATGGTCGCTTACATACACTGGTTATCGAAAGATATGCCCAAGGATGTTTATGGCCTGGCAACACCCAAATTCGAAGGTCCGAACCGCAAGGCTGACGTGAAAAAAGGAGAAGAGGTGTACAATCGGTTCTGCATGTCGTGCCATGGCGAAAATGGGGACGGTTATCAG
>CBDTUM010000076.1:0-20199 GCA_965363495.1 uncultured Desulfopila sp. | reverse complement strand
AGACTGTTTTTTTGAATAATTTTCAGTTGATTCGCATGGTGGATGGGTTCTAGTGGCATAGAAATGCGTTTTACTTGCGCCCTTTGCAAGTAAAACGCATTTCGTGATGCCACTTATACCCGTCAAGCGAGTACTATAGGGAGTCCCCCCTTGAGGGGGATGAGATCTTAAAAAAGCAATCATGTCCTTAATGTGTAATAAAAATTCACCCCTTAAGGATGAGATCTTCGAATAAATTCAAATCTTTAATGAGCAATGCAAAAAGTTTCCCACAGGGTATTCGAGGGCAACATATCCTGTTGGGCACTACAGCAAAATGTCATCAAGAACAACCCAAAATGAAATTATCAATAAGCAACCGTGCAATAGCAATCTTTGAAGGCAAAATTGGCAGATCCTGCACCGAAAACCACTGAGCATCTTCTAATTCATCATTATCGACTTCAATCTCTCCACTGACAAAATCGGCAGAAAAGCCAATCATAATCGAATGGGGAAACGGCCAGGGCTGGCTGGCAACATACCTGATATTGCCAATTCGTACGTTTACCTCTTCACGTACTTCACGTTGAACGGCTTCTTCAAGGGTTTCTCCAGGTTCGACAAAACCGGCCAGGGTGCTGTACATGCCGGGTGGAAAGTGCGGCGCCCGGGCCAGAAGGATAGAGTCCTTTCTGGTGATCGACATGATCACTGCCGGCGACAGTCGAGGGAAGCTGACGAAACCACAGGCTGGACAGATTTTGGCCATTTCGGTTGTACGAGCTTCCATGGCGGTGCCGCATTTTCCGCAGAACTGATGCTCTTTATGCCAGTGCAGGATCTGAATTGCCCGTCCCGCCAGGATGAAAAGGTCGTCGTCCACTGTGCCGAAAAGGCTTCTGAGGCCTTTGAATCGCATTCTGGACGGAAGTGCAATATTGTCGCTGACTTCGGCCACAAAACAATTGACGCTGCTGTATTTGCCCAGGAACTGGCTGAAGATCGGTTGTAATCCCAACTGTTCGGGAGAGCATGTGCTGATGTTCTCCGGAGAATTTTCCGAAATTGTTGTTAGTAATTTTTCGCCTTGGAAAACAAACCATAGGGAAGGATCCGATATGGATTCATTGGATCTGAAAGCTGGAATAAACCGGGCTTTCAATGAGAAGTTATAGCAGTTATTCATGTGATTAAGAAAAGGCAATGGTGTCCAATCAAGTAACAACTGACGGATATTACTTGACATGACACTAGTAAATATTGGACGATACGATAATATAATACCGATGTAGGCAGGCTTACAGTCGAGATTGATACAAAGACGGGAGTAAATTATTTATGCCTGCTGATGTATTGACATCCTGATGGTAAAAAGTCAAGGTGCAAGAAACAAGACAATACGGCCACGGTAATCAGGAAAAAATCGGAAGAAGTACCTTGAGGAAGATTATTTTCTTGCAAATAAAAGACAAGAAATAAGCGTAAATTACGCAATAATCTGTAAGATGTTAAGTGAGGCATTATGAAAATACTGATAGCTGAAGATGAATTTACCACCCGGATGATGGTTCAGGTTTGCCTGGAAAACTGGGGATATCGTGTGGAGAGTGTGACCAACGGTGAAGAGGCCTGGGCTAAGCTGCAAAAGGTTGATACCCCCCACATCGCGATTCTCGATTGGGAAATGCCAGTTCTTGACGGTCTGGAGGTCTGCCGGCGGGTGAAAGAGATGGACGTTGAAAATCCTCCCTATGTGATTCTGCTGACCAGTCGGGACAGCAAGATGGATATCATCCGCGGGTTTGATGCCGGTGCGGACGATTATATGACCAAGCCTTTTAATGACAACGAACTTCGGGCACGAACCAGGGTCGCAGAAAGGCTGGTTCGCACCCAGGCTTCGCTTTCCGAGTCGGTGACTGAGTTGCGCGCGGCTCTCAATCAGTTGGAGATGCTGGAGAGCGGCGTGAAAGTCTGCCGGGCCTGTCAGGAAATATATAACAAGTATGATGGGCGATGGCAGAGTTTTGATGAGGTCCTGCAAAATGGCGACGATCCTCAGTTTGTTATCGGCACCTGTCCCCGTTGTGCCGGCAAGTGAGCTGGGATACCCCTTTGCCTGCTCTACACGATACGCATTCCCCGTTGTAGTGGCAGAAATCGGCAATTATTTCTGCCACCTTATACTTTACATTCCCACGCTAAACATGGCTTCCAGATCGTGCTTGGAATAGGCTTTAAAGGCAAGCATGGTCTCGGTTTTTAGGATTTCTTTGATCGCATGCATCTTGTTGGTTACCAGATTTGCCAACTCTTCGTTTGTTGCTACACGGACGATGGCGATCAGATCATAATTCCCACTCACAGAATACACCTCGGATATTCCCGGAGTATTTTCCAGTTGTTCTGCAACCTTGTTGATTTTTAAACGTTCGACATTCATCAGGATAATTGATGTAACCATGTGGTCCTCCTGCATAACTGTATTTTTTGCTCTTGTACGCATCACCATTTGCAAAATGCATTAAATTGAGCTGATTGTAGCGTCTTTAACGTAATTTTACAAACGGCCCGTGATTTTAAAGTGGAAATAATAGTGATAATGGGTAGAGTTCTTATTTAAGAATAATTCTCTATATGAGGGCATCGATGCTTCAAGAAAAATACCGGAAATTTTATAAGAAAATTGGGCAGACTATCGCCCCCAAAAATATTATCACTGATCCACTCAGAACGATAACCTTTGGCACCGATGCCAGTTTTTATCGCCTGATTCCTCAAATCGTCATCAATGTAGAAAACGAAAAAGAGGTGCAACTGATCCTGCGGGAGGCAAGCAAACTGCAGCTCCCGGTAACATTCCGCGCGGCTGGGACCAGTTTGTCCGGGCAGGCTATTTCCGATTCCATACTGGTGCGGCTGGGGCAGGGATGGCGGAAATACCGAGTCTTTGACAATGCTGAAAAGATACAGCTCGAGCCGGGAATTATCGGCAGTCAGGCCAACGCCATCTTGGCAGAATTTGACAAAAAAATAGGGCCTGATCCCGCCTCGATAGACAGCGCGAAGATCGGCGGCATCCTCGCCAACAATGCCAGCGGTATGTGCTGTGGAATTGAACAGAACAGCTATCAGACGCTTTTGAGCATGCGGCTGGTTCTTGTCGACGGTACAGCAGTTGATACCGCCGAGAGTAAGAGCAGGGCCGAGTTCGAGCGCAGCCATGCATCTCTTTTGGCAAAGCTCAAAGAACTGAGAGAGCGGGTGCTGGCCGATGAGCAGCTCGCTGAACGTATCCGCTATAAATTTAAGATTAAAAATACCACCGGCTATAGCCTGAACGCACTCGTCGATTTCGAAGATCCCTATGACATCATGACGCATCTGATGATCGGCAGTGAGGGGACGCTGGGGTTTATCTCCGATGTTGTTTATCGAACGGTCATAGAACATCGCCATAAGGCTACTGCCCTTATTTTTTATCCGGATGTCCAGACTGCCTGTAAGGCTATCCCGCTGCTTCGCAAGCAACCGGTGGCCGCGGCCGAATTGATTGATCGCGCCGGGCTGCGCTCTGTCGAAAACAAGGAGGGGATGCCAAGCTATTTGAAAGATCTGGCGGGATCGGTCACCGCTCTGCTCGTTGAGACCAGGGCGGAGTCGGCGCAGGCCCTGCAGTCCCAGATTGGCCAGATTGAGGAGGCCCTGCAGGAGCTGCCGACGGTGCGGCCGATCACCTTTACTGCTGTCCCCGCCGAATTCAACGCTCTGTGGAAGATTAGAAAAGGGTTGTTCCCGGCAGTCGGTGCAGTTCGTCAGACAGGGACCACTGTTATCATTGAGGATGTGGCCTTTCCAGGGGATCATCTGGCCGATGCCGCCCTTGATCTGCAGGAACTGTTTAAAAAATACCATTACAACGAGGCGATTATTTTTGGTCATGCCCTCGCAGGCAACCTCCATTTCGTTTTTACCCAGGATTTTTCCGTTGTCTCTGAGGTCGTCCGGTACCGGGATTTTATGGCTGAGGTAGTAAAGCTGGTAGTTGAAAAATATGATGGATCCTTAAAAGCGGAGCACGGTACCGGTCGTAATATGGCCCCTTTTGTGCAAAAAGAGTGGGGAGAGGCAGCCTTTAATCTGATGCGTGAGATTAAAAATATTTTCGATCCGCATAATCTGTTGAACCCCGGAGTTATCCTAAACGACGATGCCGAGGCTCATGTGAAGGACCTCAAACCGCTGCCTGCCACCCATGAAATAGTCGATAAGTGTATTGAATGTGGTTTCTGCGAACCGGTTTGCCCCTCCAAGGATGTCACTTTTACCCCGCGGCAGCGCATTGTCGGGCGACGTGAGATCAGCAGGCAGCTGGCAGCGGGTGGTAATTCAAAAAAAGTAAAAGAGCTGATCAAGGCCTATCGCTATCCGGGAAAAGATACCTGTGCGGCGGACAGCCTTTGCTCCACCCGTTGTCCGGTTGGTATCGATACCGGTAAGATGGTCAAATCTTTGCGGGAGGAAGCCAACGGTAAGCTTGGCAATACCGTTGCTGATTGGGTGGCAGGTAATTTTGGTGGAGTGGCTAAAACCATTAGCACCACCCTTAATGTCGTCGATTCTGTTCACAAGCTGACCGGAACACCGTTTATGGAGAAAGCTTCTTCCCTGGCCAGAAAAGCGACCATGAACCAACTGCCTCTGTGGAATCCGGAAATGCCGTCAGGGGTGCCGCACATAAAAGCTGAGCCGGTGAGGGGAGACAATTCGTTGCAGGTTGTTTATTTCCCAAGCTGTGCCAGTCGGGCGATGAGCGGTCCGGCCCGAGAGGATACGGAACGGGATTCCTTGCCACAAAAGACTCATTCGCTGCTCAAAAAGGCCGGGTACGAGGTTATCTATCCAGAAAAACTAGATGGTCTTTGCTGCGGTCAGGCGTTTGAGAGTAAAGGTTTTATGGCCCAGGCCGATCGAAAGTCAAGTGAACTGTCCGATGCCCTTTTGGCAGCAAGTAATAATGGTGAAATTCCGGTACTCTGTGACACAAGTCCCTGTTTCTACCGGATGCAGGCAACGCTGGATAAGCGCTTGCAGCTGTTTGAACCGATCGAATTTGTCCTGACATATCTGATGGATAGGCTCAGCTTTACCCAGATGGATGTGAAAGTAGCGGTTCATCCTACCTGTTCTACGAGAAAACTGGGGCTGGAGAACAAACTCGAGCAGCTGGCCAGGGCCTGCGCTAAAGAAGTTGTGATGCCTGCAGATATCTATTGTTGCGGTTTTGCCGGTGATCGGGGCTTCAATTTTCCGGAACTTAATGAAGCAGCCCTCAAAGACCTTCGAGATCATGTCTGTACCTGTGAGGCGGGCTATTCCACCAGCAAGACCTGCGAGATCGGTTTGTCGCTGCATGGCGGCATTCCCTATCGGTCGATCCTCTATCTGGTGGATGAGGCGAGTAAGCCGGTCGCGGGGTAGTCCAGGAGGGCGTCAGCCACTGTAATGGGTGATCAGGTCGACCAGGGCTGCATAGCTCTGCGCACCGACCAGCTTGTGGTGGCCCATGACAAAGGTTGGTACCGCGTTGATTGATTTAAACCTTGAATCGGCCCAGTCTTTGTCAACTTTTTCTTTGTAGCTGCGTTGGGTCAGGACGTTTTTCGCTTCTTTTTCCGACAGGCCGACCTTTCGCGCCAGCTCGAGAAGAACAGGAATTTTGGCTATATTCAAACCATCGGCGAAATAGGCATGAAAAGCCGCCATATGAAACGGCTCGCCAGTACCCTGATCTTCTGCCCAGAGGCCCAGCTCCTGGGCAAGTCGGCTGTTGTAGGTAGTGCTTCTTGGCCCAAACGGCAGGCCGAGTTCTTTGGCTGTGGCCTGGAGATGGGCCATCATGCCGGCTATTTTTTCCGGACTTGTTTGGAACATATCTTTTAATAGCTGCCCCTCTTCGGGCGTCTCCGGGTGGAGGGGAAACGTTCGCCAGCGGACAGTCACGTCGTGTTCTTTTTGCAGTCTTTCAATACGCCCGGTAATGAAATAGCAGTAGGGTCAGATATAGTCAGAGAATATTTCCAGTTCCATGGTCATTTTCATCCTTTTTGTCACAGAGAAAGTGTGTGTCATAATAGTAGTATCGTTTTTCTACTATAAAGTCTCTTTAGGCAAGAGCAACATGAACAGAACGGCCATTTGCCTCGTGTTCGGTTCAACTTGAGCTGGAGGGGCGATGCTCTTTTGTTTTTGTTATAAAATCGAGTATCCTGGCCATCAGCCGATTGACTACCTGGTATTTATCAGGGGACTGGTCGAGGAGCAGTGCTTCAGGCTGGACGAATTTTGACGGCAGAATTTCCTGTCGACAGTGGGTCACTATTGCCTGGGCCGATTTCGGTGTCGTTTCCAGGTGAAATTGCAGGCCGATGACTTTTCGACCCACCTGAAACGCCTGGTTCTCGCAGGCTTCGCTTCGTGCCAGAAGCACAGCCTCCCCGGGGAGATCGAAGGTCTCGCCATGCCAGTGGAATACCTCTACAGAAGGTGGAAAGCAAAAAATCGATTTGTCCTGTTGCGCAAGACCATGCACAGGAAACCAGCCGATTTCTTTACGCCGATTGGGGTAAACCGATTCGCCAAGTGCACTGACAATGAGTTGGGCACCAAGGCATATACCGAGTACCGCTTTGCCGGACTTAATGGTTTTTTTGATAAACCGTTTTTCTATCCGCAGCCAGGGGAATCTCTCTTCGTCGTTGACGCTCATGGGCCCGCCCATGACGATGAGCAGGTCAATGTCTGTGGGATTCGGTAATGATGCCGACTGATAAAACTTTGTTGTCGTTGTCTGGTATTTTGCTGATTTGAGCCAGGTGGTGATACTGCCTGGATCTTCAAAGGGAACATGTTGCAGGATGTGGGCGCGCATGTAGTTCTCCTATGGTTGGTGATTGTGCAGTGAGGCCATGACAATCGTTTCGACTCTATTGGAGACCAACTTCTTTGCTGCTGCTCGGTGGTGATTTGTATGACGCCATCAGAAAGTACCATAGAGTAACCGGTACTGGCAAGTGGATCTCTGTAAGCAGGCCATCAGTTGGATTCTCTTTACCCTACTTCCCTGTGAAAAAATATTTACTGCACTTCAAGTAGTCAATCCGTATGTCTTTAATTGTCAGCTGTCGTAAGGCTTTTCTGAATTATCTCTTTAAATCGACATGGTACCTCTTGTTTATTAGCAAGGAATCCTTAGGGCTGTGCTGGTTTTGCGAAAACTGGAAAGTTTAAAAGGCTTTATTGCTGATCTCGATAATGTGGAATCTAAGCACCGCCTGGCAAAAAAGATTTTAGTCTCTAGTTTTTCGTTGCTGGAACGCTTTCTGCTGCATGGCCATGAAAAAATGGTCCATGCGCAACTCAAAAGTCTATCGAGGAAGTTTGACGGGTGTGTTCATGGTGGCGAGAGCCGGATTGAAACGATTGGCTCAATGGAGAATGCGGTAATCAACGTACTGGTAACCGTTCACCGGAAAACCTGAAAATGTTGTACAACCTCCGAGTTGTAAGCGTTTACCAGTGCCGGAAATGCGCGAAAGAGGTCATTAAACTGTACTATTGGTACGTTTGATGGCCGATGACAAGACAGATTCGGTGCTGGTGAACGCTTACACGTACTGTATACTGGGCACTTCAAGAAATGGACGTATTGCTTGCTCTTGAACATTGATCGGTAGAATACCTGTTCAATAAGCAGTGCTTGCTGTAGTTCCGATTCGTATTGCCGATACTCAGCAATACGAATCGGAGTTTTTCTTACACGAACTTATTCCTCGTATCCTTTACCCTTACAGGTCGGACAAACCTGCTCAGGAGTGCATTGCATGCCATCATCATCCTTTGTACCACTCCATTCTTGGGCTGTCTCACAGACACCCTCGATAACTTTTTTGCCTTGACAGGTGGGACATGGGGTACGTTTTTTTTCTTCGGTCATTTATTTCTCCTCTTGCATGATTGTTGATTTGAACTACACGTAAAAATAATGAAGCTATTCCTCAATGAGGTAATCCTTGAGTTTTTCCAGAAGTGATTCAGGAAGCTCACGATTATACATAAAAGCCTCTGCTTCTTCGCCGCTTAGCTGTTCTTTCACCTCGAGAGGGAGCGAACGTAAAATTGCTACACGTTGTGGATCCGGTTTTTCTTTTTGTGCATCGGCCATGGGCTGCCTCCTTGCTGATATTTTCCCCATACAGGTAATTCCGGTAACAGGAAAGATAGCCCTGATTTTTCACATTGCCCCTGAGGGGGGAGGGTACTAAAGTTCTCCGGGTAAAAAAACTGTCCAATAATAGCATAAAATGTATGTCATTAATACCCCTGTCAATGCGCATCGAGAAATATTTTGTAAATTTATTTCAGTATCGACGTCTCAGCCGACAAAACGTGTGTCGGAACGTTTGCGGCTAACGTCCTCGTTAGAACCTTGCATCCAGCCTGAACTGCTGTGCAGCACCGCATCAAAAGCAGCGATATATGGCTTGATATCCAGCAGGGGTGATCCATTGAGAATATCAATACCCTGGACGGTGATAATATTTTTTTCAACACCAATAAGTCTAACGATGGAGATACCGATATGGTTGGGTCGCAGAGGTGATCTGGTCGCAAAAACTCCTCTAGGACTCGTATCCATGAAAGGAGTCACCGTCAGGGCGGTTCGTTTCGCCATATGAAACTTGTAGAGCAGGTAAATATGGCTGAATCCGTCCAGATCCGCCAGACCTGCAAGGTATTGTTCTTCCAGCTCTACTGTCCCGATGATATCCTCGGCACCTTTAGGCTGAATCGGCATATCCTCTAGTTTGTCAAACGGCGTGTAAATAGTTCCAATTGGTTGCATATGTGTGGCTGGCACAGCAGTCTTGCCTGTCTGCACCAGCAGTTCTCCTTGGTAGGCTGGGTAATCTTACCAGTAGTATAGGGCCGAGCCGCCAAGATCATGTTCAATCTCAAGCAGTCTGTTGTATTTGGCTATACGCTCACTTCGAGAGGCCGAGCCAGTTTTTAACTGGCCACCGTCCATGGCCACGGCGAAGTCGGCGAGGAAGGTATCTTCTGTCTCGCCTGAACGATGCGAAATAAAATAGTGCCAACCGGCGTCACGGCACATCCGCACGGCATCAATACTTTCAGAGACTGTACCGATCTGGTTCAGTTTTATGAGTACCGAGTTGGCGGTTTTTTCTTTAATGCCCCTGGCAATGTATTTGGTGTTGGTGACGAAGATATCGTCGCCGACGATATCGATCTTGTGGCCAACCTGTTCTGTGAATTTTTTAAAACCTTGCCAATCATTTTCAGCCAGAGGATCTTCCCAGGAGACGATCGGGTATTTATCTATCCACTTAACACCCATATCGATAAGGTCTGCCGAGGTCATTTTTCCGGCCCCTGATTTGGTGAGATCGTAAGAGCTGGTGAGGTCGGTCGAAAAAGAGCTGGCAGCACTATCGAGAGCGATGGAAATATCTTTTCCCGGAGTATATCCGGCTTTTTTGATAGCCTCCATGATAATATCCATGACTGCGTCATTACTCTCAAGATTTGGCGCAAAACCGCCCTCGTCGCCGACACTGGTTGCCAGGCCACGACTTTTCAACAATTTTTTCAGGACATGAAAAGTCTCTGCAACATATCTGAGGCCTTCACGAAAAGACGGCGCCCCTATCGGGACGGCCATAAACTCTTGGATATCAACGCTGTTGTCAGCGTGGGCACCGCCGTTGATGATGTTCATGGCCGGCACCGGAATTCTCCTGGCTCCTGTTCCACCAAGGTAGCGGTAGAGCGGTAATCCGATCGATTGCGAGGCAGCGCGGGCCACCGCCATGGATACCCCGAGGATGGCGTTCGCTCCAAGTTTCGACTTATTTTCAGTACCGTCAAGCTCGATCATTTTGTAATCTACAGCCAGTTGCTTGGTAGCCGACATGCCGATCAGTGCCGGACTGATGATGGTATTGACGTTTTTTACGGCTTTTAGGACTCCTTTGCCGAGGTACCTGGTCTGATCACCATCGCGCAACTCAATTGCCTCATTTTCGCCGGTACTGGCACCTGAAGGAACGGAGGCTGCGGCTTGTGTGCCATCGCTTAGTTCGACAAATACCCGTACAGTCGGGTTCCCCCGGGAATCGAGTATTTCCATTCCCCGTACCGCAGTGATTGTATCTTTCATGTATGTTTCCTCTGTTAAGAATTGATCATCAGATACGCTCTTTTACCAGATTGAGCGTTTCAGTAATAAAAAAGTTTGTTTAGTCGGCTGAAATAATAACCACTCAACAGAGCAGGTCAAATGGATGTTCTGTGCAGCCACGCAAAAGTGCGCTCTACCTTGTAGCTGGTGGTTATTTTAATATTAATCAAAAAAGAATGGCAAAGACATCGTTTTCTCTGAGAATATTCAAACCAATAATCCAGAGAACCAGACCGCCTGTTATCTCAGCCCAGGTGGAAAGCCAGGTGAGACGGGCGACCCTTTTACCTAGGTGCAATCCGGCAATGGTAAAAAGTCCGGCAACGATGCCGATGATCATTGCCGGATAGGCAATCGACACCTGTAGCATCGACATGGAGAGGCCGACGGCCAGGGCGTCAATGCTGGTGGCAACGGAAAGCATCACCATGGTCATACCTTTTGTTGCATCCTTTATGGGTTTAGTCTGGTCTTCCTCCTCATCAGCCTGGATTGCCTCTTTTAACATATTGGAACCGACCAGAGCGAGCATGATGAAGGCCACCCAGTGGGCATAGGCAGCCACATAGTTTTCAATTGAGGCTCCCAGGCCCCAGCCGACTATCGGCATCAGGGCCTGGAAAAGGCCGAAATGCCAGGAAAGCCGGAAAGTTTGGCGAATGCTGACCTGTTTAAGGCTGACCCCGGTGGCAATGGCCACGGCAAAAGCATCCATTGCCAGTGCCACGGCAATTCCAAGGGTGGTTAATATATGCATGCGGTGTATTCCAGAATCTTTTCTCGGCTGATAGAATTACCAGTGCAGAGGGTTAGGTCTCAAGGTCAAGAAGCTGTTTTTTTATCTCCAGACCACCACCAAAACCGGTAAGAGATCCGTCTTTACCAATGACCCGGTGGCAGGGAACTAGTATCGGCAGGGGGTTTTTTGCGTTGGCCAGGCCGACCGCCCGACATGCCTTGGGATTACCGATCCGTTTGGCAATCTCGCCATAGCTCGCGGTCTGGCCAAAGGGAATTCTGCACAGTTCCTGCCACACGCTTTCCTGAAAAACTGTCCCTTTCGGGGCGATTTTTAAATCAAACTGCTGTCGGCTGCCATTAAAATATTCGGCGAGCTGCTGGAGAGCCTGTTGGAAGCATTCCTCATCGTAGCGCCAGTCGTCAGGGATCTGTAATTGTTCCAGTGAGTTTGGGAAGTGCAGTTCTTCCAGCGCACCGTCAGCACCAACAAGCAGCAGTTTACCGATGGAACTCTCATAATAGCAATATTGTTTCATGGTTTTCTCCTGTATCAGCACTAAATTTTTATTGCAATGAGCTGCGCTACAGCACCGAGTCCTGTATGCAGTCGTCCTTCATGTATTTCCCGTTCTAACTCTATCAGGTGGGTGATTTGCAGCTGCGCCAGCTCTTTGCTCAGATCGATGATTTCCAGCAAGAGCTCTTTTACAGGAGGACCACCCGTACCATGATTGAGTTGACGAGGGGTATATCCCTCGAGGAGAAAGACTCCGTCTCGTCTCAGACTTGACGGTATTTGGCCATGCACCTGCCGGCGCACAGGTGGCGGCAGGTGACAGAAGATGGAAATTATTGCGTCGTAGGTGTCGGGCGGGAGTGGGTACTCGGCCAGGTCGGCGACGCAGGTGGTAATTGTCACTCTTCGGTCTGCAGCCAGGTATTTAGCCTTTTGCAGACCGACAGAGGAGGAGTCTACCGCCGTAACTGTATGGCCACACCGAGCGAGGAAGACGCTGTTTCTCCCTTCTCCGTCGCCAAGGCATAAAACTTTTCCGGCTGGTGGCAGCAGGTGCTGGAATGCCACTAGGAAATCATTTGGCTCGGTGCCATAGGCATAACCGGCTTCACTATACCGTTCATCCCATTTGTTTTTTTTGGCCATTCTTGCTTGTGCTATGCAGCAAGGGATTGCAGTGCAGCCTGGTAATTCGGCTCCTGGCCTATTTCCGGAACCTGTTCGGTGTATTTCACCTTCCCTTCGGGGTTGATGACCACTACGGCTCTGGCAAGAATTCCGGCAAGCGGACCAGTTGTAATAGTCTGGCCATAGTTTTTGCCGAAGTCAGCAGACCTGAAAACCGACAAAGGGATAACCTTATCCAATCCTTCCGCCTCGCAGAATCTTGCAAAGGCAAAAGGAAGATCGGCAGAAATACAAAGCACAACCGAATTGGTATGGTTGCTGGCTTCACTGTTGAATGTGCGGGTGGATGCTGCGCAGACGCCGGTGTCTATAGAAGGGAAAATGTTGAGTACCACGTTTTTTCCCCGATAATCCTTCAGGCTTGTTTCCGAAAGATCTGTTTTGACCAGAGTGAAATCCGGCGCTGCCGAGCCGATTGCGGGGAGTGCTCCTACTGTTTCAATTGCATTGCCTTTAAGGGTGATTTTAGCCATTTGGGTCTCCTTGGGAAATAATTTAGTAGCTGAGTACCTTACAGGGTGTCTTCTTGTTTTTTAAAAAGAAATTAATCTTGTCTCAAGGTACTTATCCCGCAAATCTTTTTGGCGGGGTTGGAAAGAATACACTCGTAAAAATTTGCTGCACAACAATTCTACGCAATAGAAGTTCTTACTTTTTAGCTGCTTGTCAACCGTTCCGGCGGAAAATAACTGTCTGGCGATTCGCTGCTGTCGGTAATTCTTTTGCAGGGGCTTTGTGTAGCACCTGTTTCAATTTGAACAGCATGATATTGTTTGAAAAGCATTGAAATCATGGGCTGGTCGTGGTTTAACAGGATGGATGTTTTGGTTAAGTCGTGGGTAAGGCAGGGTAACATTTTGCCCATGGTGGATTAATACGGTCACCAGAGTGAGATTATGTCTTTCGTACCGGTTATAGGGAAATCGATAAAAAAGCAGCTGGAAGATCGGGAAGAAAAAATCCTCTCGCCATTTGCCGCACTCAATAAGAACTCCTCCGGTCGACATTTCGAAGAAGAAGAGGTGATGTCCGACATTCGTCTCCCTTTTCAGCGCGATCGAGACCGAATCACCCATTCAAAGACCTTTCGCCGCCTCAAGCATAAAACGCAGGTGTTTCTCGCCCCAACAGGGGATCACTATCGCACGAGGCTGACCCATGTTCTCGAGGTTTCCCAGATTGCCAGGACCATTGCTTCAGCCCTTTGCCTGAACGAACCGCTGACGGAAGCCATCGCCCTGGGCCACGATCTTGGCCACACTCCTTTTGGCCACGCCGGGGAAGTGACCCTCAATGAACTACATCCCAGTGGTTTTCGGCATTATGTACATAGCCTGCGGGTCGTCGATTTTTTGGAAAATAAAGGCAAAGGTTTGAATCTCACCTTTGAGGTGCGCAACGGTATTGTCCGCCATTCCAAGGGGCGCGCCGATATCCTGCCAAAGGACAAAACCGAATGTGCGGTGACTCTTGAGGGTCAGGTGGTTCGGTTGGCTGATATTATTGCCTACGTCAATCATGATCTTGACGATGCTCTGAGAGCAGGGATTTTAACCGAAGGCGACCTGCCTGCCAGAATCAATGACGCAGTGGGCGACCGGCATTCAACACGTATCGGCTCAATGGTCCGTGACCTGATTGTTGAAACCCTGGCGGCCAACGACGGCGATCTGCATATCAGTGACGGGGTGCTTGAAGCCATCAACGATCTGCGTACATATCTCTACGATAATGTTTATACCTACTATAAAGTCCATAATGAGTTTATCAAAGCACAGCGCATCATCTCCCATCTGTACAGCTATTTCATGGAAAACGGCATAGTGCGGCTCAAAAATAACAAGTGGGAGACGACCATTGACGAAGAGACCTGGTCGGATGAGAAAAAGGCCCATCGCGCGGTGTGTGACTATGTGGCCGGGATGACGGATCGGTATGCCCTGTCTATCTACAAGTATATTTTCCTTCCTGAACCCTGGAGCGCTAAATAACCCCTTCAAGCCCGTCCGGAAAAACTGTTGAATTCTGACGCCTTCGTAGTTAATCTCAGAAATTGTGCGCCATTATTGGCGCAGTAATAAATAAATTAATATAAACCGATTGACCATTATGACTAAGAAAGAAGAACCTAAGAAAGAAGAACTCTTGAGCAAGGGCTATGAATTTGCCGAAGTAGAAGAAAAATGGCTGCGTAAGTGGCAGGAATCGGCAAGTTTTGCCGCAAAAATGGAACCAGGAAAACCTGCCTTTTCAATAGTTATTCCCCCACCTAATGTCACCGGCGTGCTGCATGTCGGCCACGCCTTAAACAATACTTTGCAGGATATTCTGACCCGTTATCATCGCATGTGCGGTGACAATACCCTGTGGGTACCTGGGACCGATCATGCCGGTATTGCCACCCAGAATGTTGTTGAACGTCAGCTTGCCGTTGAGGGTAAAACCCGGGACGATCTCGGGCGGGATGCCTTTGTCGACAGAGTCTGGGAGTGGCGCAGAGAAAAGGGCGGCACGATTATCAATCAATTGCAGAAGCTTGGCGCCTCCTGTGACTGGGAACGTGAGCGATTTACTATGGACGAAGGGCTTTCCCAGGCGGTGCGGGAGGTCTTTGTCCGGCTCTTTAAGGAAGGGCTCATTTACAAGGGTGATTATATCGTCAACTGGTGCCCGCGTTGCCGTACAGCGCTGTCTGATGACGAGGTGGAGCACGAGGATACCAAGGGTAAACTGTATCATATTCGCTATCCCTATGCCGATGGTTCCGGTTCTGTCGTCGTTGCGACCACCAGACCGGAAACGATGCTGGGCGATACGGGGGTGGCAGTTCATCCTGAAGATGAGCGATACCGGCATCTGGGAGAAGTGGGGATCAAATTGCCCCTGACAAACAGAATCATTCCGGTGGTTTTTGATGAACATGTCGACCGGGAATTCGGTACGGGCGCTCTGAAAGTCACTCCCTCGCATGACCGGGACGATTATGAAATCGGTCTGCGCCATTCGCTGGCCCGCTTGAAAGTCATGGACGATAACGGGGTGATGAATGCGGCTGCTGGGGAGTACTGCGGGCTGGATCGGTTTGCCTGCCGTAAAAAGATAGTCGAAGATCTTGACCGGCTCGGCTTTATTGAAAAAATTGAAGACTACGACCACGCTGTCGGTCACTGCTATCGCTGTAAAACAGTCAGCGAACCGACCACCTCAGTGCAGTGGTTTGTGTCGGTCAAGCCTCTTGCCGAGAAGGCGGTGGCGGCGGTCCGGGATGGACGGATAAACATCTACCCAAAAACCTGGTACAACACTTTCTACAGCTGGATGGATAATATTCGCGACTGGTGTATTTCCCGGCAGATCTGGTGGGGACATCGTATTCCCGCCTGGACCTGTGATGCCTGTGGGGAGTTGATAGTTGAGTCAGAAGACCCGACTGTCTGCCCGAAATGTGCATCGGAAAAGATCACCAGAGAAACTGATGTCCTCGATACCTGGTTTTCTTCGGCGCTCTGGCCATTTTCAACCATGGGCTGGCCTGAGAACACCAAGGAACTGGCGACCTTTTACCCGACGTCGGTACTTATCACCAGCTTTGATATCCTCTTTTTCTGGGTAGCCAGAATGATGATGATGGGGCTGCACTTTATGGACGAAGTGCCCTTTAAAGATGTCTATCTGCATGCCCTGGTACGGGATAAGTTCGGCAAAAAGATGTCCAAGTCGACCGGCAATGTCATCGATCCGCTGGTTGTGATGCGGGAATACGGCACGGACGCCATGCGTTTTACCCTGACTGCTTTTGCCGCCCAGGGCAGAGAAATAAAGCTTGATGAAGAGCGGATTGAGGGCTATCGCCACTTTATCAATAAAATCTGGAATGCCGCTCGTTTTGCGTTGATGCATGTCAGTGATTGCGACGAGTCGATAAAAGATGTCGTGAGTCGTCCGGAACAACTGCCCTTAGTCCATCAGTGGATTCTTAGTCGAACCGCTGCGGCTATTGCCGAAGTGCGGCTGGCTCTTGCGGAGTATCGATTTAATGACTTTGCCTCAATTAATTATCAGTTTATCTGGCATGAGTTTTGTGACTGGTACCTTGAGTGGATTAAAGCCGATCTGTTCAGTAGTGACGCGGTGGCCAAACGACAGGCTCAGGGGACCTTGCTTGTTGTTCTGGAGACGATTGTGAAGCTTATCCATCCTGTCGCCCCCTTTGTTTCCGAAGAAATATGGTCGGTATTGCCCGGCGAGCGACCGCTGCTTGCTACCAGCGCTTTTCCGGAGAAACAGGACGACTGGCTTAATCCTGAAGTGGTTGCTCAGATGGAAATGCTGATGGGCATTATTACTGGAATAAGAAATATCCGCGCTGAGGCTGATGTGCATCCTTCAATGAAAATTGACGCACTCGTGATTTGTGCCGACCAGCAAAAGGCTGACTGTATTTCTTCATTTACCGCGGCTATCGCCGATATGACGAGACTGCAGAGTCTGACCATTCGACAGCAGGCAGAAAAACCGGCCGATGCCGCGACCTATATTTATAACGATATAGAAATTTTCGTGCCCCTCAAAGGCCTGGTCGATGTCGAAAGTGAGCTTGCCAAGCTGATGCGGGAACGGAAAAAAGTCGAAGCCAAGCTCGGCCAGGTCAATGGTAAGTTGTCGAACAAGAAATTCCTCGCGAATGCTCCGGATGAGGTTGTTGCCAAAGAACAGGAGAAGAAAGCGGAACTCGATGCCAAAATGGCGAAGATCGTGGAAGCTGAAGAGCGACTCAGGAATCTTTCGTGAAGGAACTTGCCCCCGCACAGCACGGGGACTAAAAAGAGTACCCGACAAGCGAGTATTAAACAGAACACCCGACAAGCGAGTATTAAACAGAACACCCGCAAGGGACATTGAAAAGAACCCCGCACTTTTCAGCGGGGTCAAAACAAGAGTGGAACACAGGATGGATAAAAATCTTCTTCATTGCATGATCAGAGATTTTCTTCGTGAGGATGTAGGACGGGGCGATCTCACCAGTGAGTCAATTTTCTCTGAGCTTGACATCGGTCGTGCCCGGCTGGTTGCTCGTGATTCTTTCATTGTTGCCGGCGTAATGACAGTTGCCGCCGAGGTATTTAAGGTCCAAAACCCGGCGATTGTTACTGCTGATGCCGTTGCTGATGGTACCAGGGCCAGGCCGCAGATGGAGTTGCTTACCGTCAGTGGTCCGGTCATCGATCTGTTGAAAGCCGAGCGGGTGGCGCTTAACCTGTTGCAGCGGCTTTCCGGGATTGCGACACTCACTGCCCAATTTGTTGACAAGGTCAAGGGGTCTGCGGTGCGTATTACCGATACTCGCAAAACCACGCCGGGCCTGCGGGTTCTGGAAAAATATGCTGTGCAGGTCGGAGGAGGTGCCAATCATCGATTCAATCTCGCCGATGGTGTACTGATAAAAGATAATCATATCGCGGCCTGCGGCAGTATCTGTGAGGCGGTTCACAAGGTACGGGGGAAGATTCCACACACCATTCGAGTGGAAGTGGAAACAGATAACCTTGACCAGGTGGAAGAGTGTCTGGCATGCGGCGTTGATATCATCATGCTTGACAATATGAGCCCGGAATTGATGGCCCAAGCAGTACTGTTGATCAATGGGCGCGCTCTGGTGGAGGCGTCAGGGGGGGTGAATCTTGAGACGGTTAAGGCTATTGCCGGGAGCGGCGTTGATATTATTTCCATTGGCGCCTTAACCCACTCTGCCCCTGCCTGTGATATTGGTATGGATTGGTCATTCTAGGAGCCTGTCGGGTTATAGCAATTTTTGCCTAGATCAAGACGGTGTTTGAAAATTAAGCGGAGCCATATAATTAATATTGCGAGCATTAATTTTTTCACTAACAACGAAGAGATGGGTCAAAAGGGCATAATCCGACCGACTCCTAGAAAAAATCGTAACTTTCTTTTCGTTTATCCGGCTTCCTCTTACAAACTGGTATCCGTTATTCTGGTGTTTTCCTGGTGTATAATTTCTTGATTATTGTAGTAGAAATATGCGATACTCGAAGAATGCTGTAAGAGCCTTTATTGAAAATAAATAAATATTGACCCCCGATAAACGGAAAATAAGTCAGGGTAAGTCTCTCGAGGCAGATTATTTCCTTCTGAAAAATAAGAAGATAATCTGGAAGATACTCACCCTGATATACGGAAAGAAAGCCGGAGTTGCAGAACAAACTTTCTTGATTACTCACCGGCAAGTTATATGAAGAGGTACTAGCGCATGCGTTGCCCGAAATGTGGATACATCTCCTTTGATCATCTGGAAAAATGTCGTAAATGCAATAAAAATATTGAGACGGTGTCTGCTGCTCTGTTTGGTTCCACCTATAATATTGAGGCACCGACCTTTCTTAAGCTGAATCACGAACAGAGAAAAGATTCGTCTGAACAAATGGATTTTTCAGAAAATCAATCTTTTGTTGCTGAAGATGAGATTGTTGATGAAGCACTGGCGATTCTGGTCGAAGAAGAGGACGCTGGGCAAGAGGGTGAAATCAATTTCACGAAAGATGCGCTGGCTGGTATGGCGTTGTCGGATGACGATGAAAATGATGATGGCGAGATCGAAATTGACTTCAGTCAGTTTGAAGACAAGGACGACCAGGCGGATCTTTTGAGTGAAGATGCAACGCAACAGGGACAGACGAAGGGAAACCCTATAAAAATTGACATGCCGGTAGCATTGTCGGATATGTCTGATCTTGCTCCTCCTGCAAAAAATAGTGAAAAAGAAGCGTTGTTTGGCAGCGCCCCTGCAGATTCTGATATTTCTGATCTGGATCTGGATCTGGATCTGAATCTGAATCTGGATCTGGACGATCTTGATTTTGATCTGGGTCTGGATGACCTCGATGATGCTGTGGAAAAGAGCCCGGCTGTTCCGGAAAAAGATGTATTATCCCTTGATGAGCTTGATTTTACTGATACTCTTTTAGCAAGCGATCTGGGTACTCCCAAAAAAAATGAGGACCCGGATTTTGATCTGGATCTGGATTTTGACCTGGACCTCGGTGGCTTGTCGATTCAAAAAGATGTTGAATCCAAAACATTGAGTAAAAAAGACTAGAAAATTGGTTGACACCGAAATGGAAGTCGGGTAAATATCCTTCTCCATATGAGGTGCCGGGATAGCTCAGTCGGTAGAGCAACGGACTGAAAATCCGTGTGTCCCTGGTTCGATTCCTGGTCCCGGCACCATATATGATTTAACAATTCAAGCCCTTAACTCTTTTTGAGTTAAGGGCTTTTTTGTTTGGATTGCGGTATGTGCCTGTTTGTACAACCCCTGTACAACTTATTTTCTTCTGTCGCAAAATTGACCCGCCCATTGGCAGCCTTGCCAGCTTTTTTTATGATATTCAAATTTCTGTGGAGGTGACTCAATGCCAGGCGGGGAAAGGTTGCACGGTGGGGCGTCCAAGAGACTCCCTTCCTGGAAGTTCTGTTCCTGAAAAGATCACCATCGACGGAAGTGCTGCTAACAAGTCTACTCTCGAAGAGTATAATAACGAAAAACCCACCTCCATTGAAATCCGCCAGGTGAAATATCTCAACAACATAGTTGAGCAGGATCATTGAGAGCCTAAAGCGAATAACCTCTGCCATGCTTGGTTTCAAATCACTTGACTCTGCTTCTCTTACCTTGAATGGCATTGAGATAGTTCGCACGCTCCAAGAGGGGCGGCTGGCAACGCAGGATATTTCCTTACAAAGTTTAGCGAAAACCTTCTACTCGTTGGCAGCAGAGTTGGACAGGGGGAAAGAGAGAATGTCACCTTTTTGAAAACTTTGCGACAGAACCGAAGAGAGGGGATAATGTTGATTTTCCACTCAAATGCAGTTATAAAAACAAGGTATCTGTCACGCACAATTAATAGAGTTTGTAAATTTCAGGTGCCCTTATGTGCGTATTCCATTGATTCCGGCCAGTGATTCCAGTCGAAGCCGGTCAGTCATT
>CBDTUM010000075.1:0-20462 GCA_965363495.1 uncultured Desulfopila sp. | reverse complement strand
CCTGCTTCCGTTCGGTGATATCAATAAGGCTTACTACCAGATATCTTCGATTGTTGTGTTCTATTCGAATATCACTTTTCAAGGTAGGAATCTGCCCGCCATCCGCATTTACCAGTAAAAGCTCAGTAAAACCCATCTGCTGTTTGTGATCCTTCATCGAGCATATCCCTTCTGCCAGGGAACATATATAGTCACGACAAGAACCACCCAGAACCTGCTCTCTTGAAACACCCATAAGTTTAAGGGCAGATTTGTTTGCATCGGCGATCGTATGATTGTCTTCATTGATCACCACGATGCCCACAGGGATGGAATCAAGAATAGCTTTGAAATGGGTTTTCCTTTCGGACAATGCTGTTTCTGCCTGCTTTCGTTCATCGATTTCCGAACTCAAAATAATTTGAGATGCCTTGAGATGTCGATTGAGGTTCCAGATAACAATGGTGGCTAAGAGCATGACGATAAACAACCCAGTGGCGACAACAATCCAGCGCCAATAGTTTCTGATCACATCGATGAGGGTTATCTTCCCCAGGTCTTGATAGGGCCCGATTTTTAATTCTTTCAAACATTCGTGTACAGATTGATAATTTAACGGATTTGTCCAGCCGGCAGATTTGCTGGCCATAGCGGCAGCGGAGTCCGGTGGCATTTCCAGAAGAGCGATGGCAACCTTTTTGGCCAACTCATCGGAAGTGTGTTTCACTTTTGCCATTGGCCATTCCGGGTATATCCGTGTTGAGAGAAGGTAAGGGAAATCAGCATCTTTGTATGCATTAGCATTGATCACATGGAAATCCTGCATCCGGATTTTCCCTTCAGCCTGCATCCGTTCCAAGGTGTCGGTTCTCACTGTTCCTGCATCCACTGAGCCCTCTTTTACAGCGTTCACAACCCGATCATGGGATCCACCAAAGCTGAGCGTTTTAAAATCATGAGAAGGATCGATGCCATTTCCTATTAACTCCCGCCAGGCCATTCGCCACCCCCCAAAGGAAGTCTCTTCTACGGCCATAAAGGTTTTGCCCTTAAGGTCTTTCAGATCCCGCATATCAGTTCGGTCGGCTTTGCAGAAGATTACTCCGCCAAACGTTGTACGCACATCGTTAAACCTTCTGTTTTTCAAAGTCGCTATTCGATTTGCGCCATACCATTGTTCCACTTCCACATAAAAGGATGAATTGGCGAGGATAAAATCGACTTTCCCCTTTTCGACCGCTTCATAAATTTCATAAAAAGACAGTGGCACGATCACAAACGACATACCTGGGACTTTACTCGAAAGATAATCAGCTGTCGGTGACCAATTTTCCAAACAGTTTTCAATACCTCTGTTCGCCAAGACGCCAATTTTTACCGGAGTTTTTTCATTGCCTTCGGCAAAAGTGATGCTACAAGTCATGATCGTAATGAACACAGAAAGTAACCAAAATTTCATACAGGTACGGGCAATAAAAGTTTTCATTTGATTGTATCGTTGTAAATGATATGATTTTTACCACCATCTCTGCCATCGACAGGTTCCATTCATGGAATGGAGCCAGCATAGGGTCATTATGCGCTATTTTTTCGACCCTGAGTATATATCATATAGCTGCTACAAAAAGTCAGGGGCAGTGCTCAATTTCATCACGGGGGACAACTTTCCCAGTCTTCTCTTTTCCTACCGCTTTCTCATCCTGCCAAATATCCTCCATATATTCTGGTCATTCTTTCGCGGTTTTTGCAAGTTTTTTTGCATGAAATGAGAGATGGAGCCGAGGTTGACCTTCGGGCTGCAGCGTGCCAAAGATCAATTTACAGGTACGCAGGAATCGCACCAATGTGCCTGCGTTGTCTAGGGAAATTGGATCCAGGGTCGATGGTGTGGTCAATATCTCGTTATGGGATCCTTTTTAGGTGAGAATGAAAGCCATCGCACCAGGCGACATTACAGCCGGCAGGATGAACTTGGCAGAGACCTTTCCAACATCAAAGAGAGCTTTCTCCGCAGGAGTTTTTGCGAGACCAGCCAGAAGATTTTTTCCTATCGACCGGTCTCAATAATTTCAAGCAACGCTTTCTTGTCTCTATGGAGCATCCAGTTCACATTTGGCCCGTCAGCTATCGATGAAGAAAGTATTCTCTGCCCTCTTTCTCCGTACCAATAACAACAACTTCGAAAAGCTCGCAGATTGCCGCTTCCAGCACTCTGTCAACCGGAATATCAGGGCATCTTGTCCCGGATACCGTTGTATAATTCTCACTCATTACCTGGGTGAGTAGCCCCAAGGATCTTCCCTTTGAGGCTACTCACCCAGCTAGGCCTTATATTACAATTCAGAAGTCTAAGGAGGGTAACAGGAGGCAGACATCAAATACGCAATAGCAAGCAAAGCACTGATCAACAGCTTGGATTTTTACTTTCATCCAGCACCTTCCTGAGAAGTATGGACAGATCATTCCCAGTATGAGGCTTTAAAATAAATCCTTTGATTCCTAGAGCCTTCACCTCTTCTTCTGAAATGATACTGCTGTACCCTGTACAAAGAATAATTGGCAGATTAGGATTTATCTGCAGTATTTGTCGTGCCAAATCAATTCCTGTCATGCCCGGCATGGTCTGGTCGGTGATCACTGCATCAAACCTATCCGGCTGGTTCTGAAATGTGGACAGAGCTTCAATACTGCTTGTGTGCACTGTAACGTCATACCCCAATCGTTCGAGCGTCGCTCTCCCAAGCTTCACCAGTATTTCTTCATCATCAACCAGCAGAATATGTTCTTTGCCTGACAAGACAGGTTCTGCAATTTGGGGGTCGAGAACAACTTCTTGTTCGATTGCCGGAAAATAGACTTTAAACACCGTGCCGCAGCCGGGTTCGCTCTCACAAGTGATGAGTCCACCATAGCTGACTATGATGCCATGGACGATAGCTAACCCCATACCAGTACCTTTTGCGATTCCCTTGGTGCTAAAATAGGGGTCGAAGATCTTATGCTTTATTTCCGGAGCAATTCCAGTGCCTGTATCGCTGATGACAAGGACCACAAATTGACCAGGTTGCATTTCCGGAATGCTGGGGAGATCTTCACTGGAGAGCTCGCAATTTTTGAGAGTTATCTCCAGAGTGCCTCCGGCCTGTTCCATGGCGTGGAAAGCATTGGTGCAAAGATTCATCAGGATTTGGTGGACCTGCGTTGGGTCGGCAATAATGGTGTTGGTTTCAGTACCAATATGCGCTTTAATGGTAATGGTAGAAGGAAGGGAAGGCCTGAGGAGCGTGATGGCTTCCTTGACAATGTGTGTTGGTTTTAGATGAATACGTTCTGTTGCACTCTGACGACCAAAAGCAAGAATCTGCCTGACCAAAGTTGCAGCCCTGCGGCCAGCTGTCAACACCTCGTTCAGGTCCTTGGTAACGCTTGATTCTGGTGGGAGTTTCGCCTGTGCCAGTTCAGCATAGCCGAGAATCGCACTGAGAATATTGTTGAAGTCGTGGGCTATGCCGCCAGCCAATGTTCCGATGGCCTCCATTTTTTGTGAGTGGATGAGCTGGTCCTGAAGTTTTTTGTTCTCATCTTCGGTATGTTTACGTTCGGCTATGTCCACATGGGTTCCGATTATCCGAAGTGCGTGGCCATTTTCTTCTCTCCTGACAGCCCGACCTCTTCCTCTTATCCATTTCCAGTGCCCGGTTTTTGTCCGCATCCGGTATTCAACAACGAATGATTCACATCGGTTTTCAATGCAATCATAATTGGTGCTGAGGACAACTTCTCTGTCATCTGGATGGATAGATTCCATCCAGACCTCAACAGACGCAGGTTGTAAGTCTGCCTTATAGCCAAGCATCAACCAATACCCCGGGCTGTAATAGACTGTGTTCGACGTAATATCCCAATCCCACAATCCATCCCTTGTGGCATCCATGGCCAAACGAAATCGTTCTTCGCTTAGTTGCAATTCTCTGGTTTTTCGATCGACGGATTTTTTTAAAAGAAATGAGAAGGTTGCAAAAATCAGTGCGGTAAGACCTGCAGTCACTAAAGAATAGAGAAGCCAAGGGGGAAAAGCCCACATGGTGTTGCAATCCGGAATCCAGTGCTTAAGAGCTTGATAATAAACAGATTTACTGTCTTCTTTCCATAGGGAGAGGTGGGCATCTAGATGACTCAACAGTTCATGTTGCGTTCCTTTCTTGCTGGCGAAATAAATAAAAAAAGGACTGAATTTGATGGTGCTGGGCACAAGGGCATATGTATCTGCATGTCGTTGCCCATATTGATGAGGGGCAACGCCGGCGTCAGCCTCTCCTTTCTGTACGGCAACAAACACATCAGCATGGGAAAAAAATTCTAAAATTTTACAATGTACGCCAAAATGTTCTGCCGTTTTTATAAAATTTCTTCCGCTTATGTCATCACGCATGACAGCAATCCGCTGGCCGGAGAGGTCAGAAATTTTTTGTGACTTCCCTTCAGGTCTTACATAAATTTGCCCCGAGAGTTGAGCGACCGGCTCATACGTGAAATCCATGATGTCGCCACGCTCCGGGGAGTAGGCGACAGACATAATAAGATCAATTTCCTGACTCTGCAGGCGTCCAAGTCCCTCGGCCCAACTTCCTGGTACAAACTCTACATCCCAAACCTCATCCTTTGCTATTTCACGAAGTAAGTCAGGGTTCAGTCCCTTAGCATTCCCATTTTTATCAAGATAATTAAAAGGAGCAAAAGGAAAGATCCCGACCCGGATAGTCCCTTTTGGCCCTTTCTCAGAGGCATGGAGAACAAACGGTACAAGGAGAAGCAACAAAGAAAAGGTCACTCGTGCAAGAATAAGACGAGCCCAACGGTTTCTCTTCATCAGCTTTTGAGATAGGTAAACGAGGATTGATAACCGGACTCAAATTTTTTCATAAGCATAATGACTTGAATTTTAATAAGGCCGACCTGTTTAGAAAAATTGTTCATCCCCTGTAGCAGCGCCCGGCAATGGTAAGTCCCTTGGGGATAATCAGCACCCCGTTTTTTGCCAGTACATCTTCGGCCGCTACCATGCCGGCATTGATCTGGCCGACATTCAGACTCAAGATGTGTTCTTAAGTCTTCACTGTAACCTTTTCCAACCGTGTTATTTTTTCCAGCAAAGCTTGTCCGACCATGGGATGGTTTGTATACATGTTGGTTTCATCATCCAAAAAAAAATTATTCCGGTCATGGTGTCTCCTTATATTTCCAATGTCTCGCAAAGTTCCAGCCAGGAGCCAAAGTGATCGCTAATTCCAGCCTGTTCAAGATAAGCGAGGTTGAGGCTAGGCGGAACACTCTGGTGATCAGGTCGTAAACGATGGTAAATGACATCAGCGGCATGAACCGCCACTGCAGGGCAAAATGAAGGGCTGGGATAGTGATCAAGTTGATGATGAAAGGCAACCGCTCCAACGACAGATCCAGGCAGGCCCCAGAGGCCAAGCAAATATCCTCCGGCAGCTGCGTGATCCGCGTTTAATATCTGCTGTTCTGCCTGATGGAATGCAATCGTTTTTTCCTTCGCCAAAGCAATAACTTCGGCATATTTCTGAGGCATGTTGGCGTGAAATAACAATTTGCCGATATCGTGGATGAGTCCGGCGGTAAAGGCATTGTCTATACACTCTTGAACATTTGTTTCCGCCTGCGCAATTTTTTTTGCAAAAGCAGCTACACCCATACTGTGATCCCAGAGGGATTGAATGGAAAAGGATGTACCCGCTACCTGTTTGAATTCGGTGAAAATGCCCACCCCAAAGACCAGCGCTTTGATAGTGTTCAGTCCCAGCAAATTCACCGCGCGGGCAGGGCTGTCGGTATTCTTGAAGAAACCGAAAAAAGCGGAATTCACCAACTGCAAAACCTTGGCACTCATAGCCAGGTCGCGTTCAATTATCGCTGCGATGTCCTTTAAGCTGTAATCAGGATCTTTCAATGTACCTTGCAGTTCTACATAGGTAGCCGGTAAACTGGGTAAACTGCTCAGGCTGGAGATCAAGGTTTTTAGCGGTCCATTGTGCAGCAAATTTTGCAACGCACATGCTCGCCCCAGCACTTCTTTCAGTATTTCCGGGGATGAGGGCTTGGCCAGGAACTGATGGGCAACAGCCACTGTTCGCAAAATTGTTTCTTCATCAGCCTGACCAGTCAGCAAAATGCGAAGAGTATGGGGGTATTTTTCCTGGACTATGGCAAGAAGCGTTGCGCCATCCATGCCGGGCATTCGCACGTCGGAAACAATGACATCGACACGGTTGATGGCCATGAAATCAAGAGCGTCGCTGCCGCTCTCCACGAAATGAAAATCCATTTCATGGCGGAGAAAACGGAGCATCCTTTGTAATCCTGCAAGAATGTTGGGTTCATCGTCGACAAAAAGAATAGTGTTTTTCATTGGCATGATGGCAAGGGGTATACTGTTTGTATCGCAATCGGAGTACGATAGGGATCACTGTAACGGCAGTTGGATGATAAAGGTTGTTCCTTTCCCCGCCACTGTTTCAAAACGGATAGTTCCCTGATGTTTATCAACAACTGCGCTGCGGGCGATGGCCAATCCTTGTCCTGTTCCCTTGCCTACCTTTTTGGTAGTGAAGAACGGATCAAAAATTCGGTGTTGAACGGCTTCAGGGATGCCCCCGCCGGTATCGGCGATGAGAATCTCCATCCATCCGTCCCGTACGCTGGTTGTTAGCCTGATTCGACCTTTGCCTTTATTACCGCCATCGGTGACATCGTCGATGGCATGAGATGCGTTGACAATAACATTGAGCAGTACCTGATTGATCTCACCGGGCAGGCAGAGAAGGAGCGGCAGATCGGGTGTTAAGTCGGTTTCGATCTCAGCCACGTATTTCCATTCGTTACGACTGATAGTGATGGCATTTTCAAGAGTACGGTTGATATCGACGTGAGACTTTTCTTCCGTGCCGGGATGAGAAAATTCCCGCATGGCACAGACGATCGCGCCCACTCGGTTGATCCCTTCCAGGCTCTGTTGCAAAGTTGTTGGTATTTCTTCAAACAGATATCCAGGATCTGCCTGTGCAATGGATTCTTCCAGTTTTGCGAGAACCTCTGCAACCGGTTCCGAGGATTTCACCGCCTGCAGAAGGCGGGCATGTTCGTTATACACTCCCAACAAATCAGTGAAGGCATCTTCAAGAAAATGAATATTGTCGCCTAAATACTGCATCGGCGTATTGATTTCATGGGCAATACCCGCCGCCAACTGGCCAATTGCCTCCAGCTTTTGTGCCTGCCGAAATTCGCGTTCCTTTGCGAGTTTTTCCGTGACATCCTCTAAAATTTCAATGACTGCGGTTAGGGTACCGGCTTCGTCAAAAATGGGTGAAGCGAAGACTCGTAAAATTCGATCACCGTTCATGGTGTGATGCGTGATAGTGGATTCATGGGATTTTCCGTGGCCAAAAACCAATTTTGCAGGGCAGTCGTCGCAGGGACCTTGTTGGTGTTGACCGGAGAGTATTTCATAGCAACACTTCCCGGTTTCTGTGGCAGTGTCGGGGAACCATTGCTGCATTTGCCGATTGACCTGCAGCAGTTCCATTTGTGGACTGATCATCGCTACGCCAATGTGGAGGTTGTCCATAATGGTGCGAAGTTTTTCTTCAGAAACACGCAACGACTGCTCGCTCCTTTTGAGCTCTGTTATGTCGAGCCGCACCCCTATCAGTCCGGCGACCTCTCCTTTGCTATTCAAGAAAGAGGCTTTATGGGTAATTTCACTACGCACAGAAGTATCAGGCAAGATGCTCTCTCTTTCATATTTCTGCATGCCTGGTGTTTGCAACAGTTCCTTATCTTTTCTAACAAAGGCTTCGGCGAGTTTTGGGGGGTAAAGATCGGCTGTCGTTTTGCCGACAATGAAATCTCGTTTTTTATTCATAACCTTCTCAAACGCACGGTTACAGCCGAGATATACAAGGTGGGTATTTTTATAGTAAACGGGCACCGGAATAGCGTCCATGAGTGTCTGCAAAAAAAAGAGCTGTTCATCCAGTAATCTGGTGCGCGCCGCAACTTCTCTTTCCAGTAACCTGGTGTGCTGTTGCTCTTTTAACTCCAGGCGATGCCGACGCAGAGCATTTTCCACATTAATCAAGAGCATATTCCGGGTGAATGGTTTGAGAATATATCCATAGACGCCGAGTGCAAGCACCTCTTGCGCCTGTCCGGGATCATCAATAACGGTGACCATGATCGCCGCGGTCAAAGGATAACGCTCTTTCATGTATCGAATCAGATCTATTCCCGATTCCCCTGGCATATTCAAATCGGTGAGCAACAGGTCAAACTGCATTTGCTCCATGACCTCTTTGGCTGCGGCAGCATTTTCTGCGGTTCTACAGAGGTAGCCCGCATTTTCCAGGATAGTGCGTACGAGATTTCGTAGCTGCGGTTCATCATCTACAATGAGTATAGCATCCATACAATTTTTCAATTTAGGTCAACGTTCATCACTGTTTTTAGGAAATGGTCTTAAATTTCGATTCGTTCCTGAAAAAGTTGCAAAGGAACAGTGGGCACAGGTTACCTCTTGCAAAAAAGTGTTCCGATGTCAGCTTTGTCTTTGATAAGATTTTATTTGTCGGCAAGATTTGTTCAAAGAGAATAAACCCGATGATGATATAGGCTATCACAAGACTTCTGCCATTGTCCAATTGTGGAGTCATTAAAGTGCTATCATCACTCTTCTCATGAAAGTAAAACAGATCGCAACTGGCTTTGCATGACCGCAAGGATTCGTGCGAAAATCGGCAATAAGGGAAAGACGGACCGTTCTTCAGGTCATCCCGGGGGCCATCGATAGAATCAAAGATGCTTCTCGAACTGTGCTTTCACTCAAAGATTGGGGTGAGCTTTGCCAGTACTTCATCAATGATCTCCTGTGGCACGGTTTCGAGTTTGCAGGCATTGCGTGAGGCCAGACCGAGGGATCGGGGTTGGTCGCACCGCACAACCCCCGTTGTCTTTGTTCTCGCCCCGACCAGAGACACGGCATAAGTCAACCAGCATTGGCAAAGTTGCCACTGTCTTATCCGACAGCACAACTGGTGTTTTGGTCATCCGGTTAAAGCATCCAGAGACACAACCAGAACTGGCCGTGGTTACTGTTGCCCATTTTCGCACGAATCCTTGCGGTGGCCCATTATGCTGCGTAAAGCGTATTCATCCAGTTCTGGATTGCCATCGTGGAGATTTAGCGCCACATAAGTGGATCCTGGATATAGTCGAGTCTGATTTCAACTTAATCTCACCTCACATCAGTTGATTCTCATAGATCAGCTCGATCTTTCGGAGGGGAGAACAGAGAGTTATCTATCTCGCTTTGAGGTATGAGGATCTCACTGAAGATGAAGATATATACCAGGCGACCGGGACGCAAAAATCGGTGGATTATCTCGATGTGACGGGCGATGAAGATACCTTCATCACATCGCGCCATTGACCATGGCCAAACCAGAGACGTTGTGCCTTCCACCTTTGATGCAGAGCAGGAGTTGGTTTTCCTGCATGAACTGCATGCAGGCGATCAAACCATAGATATAACGATACTCACAAGTTTTCCCAGCTGATGAGTATCGGGTCATATTTGCTTGCAACCACGTATGAATTAAACGACAATGGAGTGTGGGTAGCCAACGTATGCTCTCTGTCCTTTATTCGACGGTCATGACAGATATATCGAAATCGCACTGCATTGCCGCGACCGTCAAACCCCGGCAACTTCCGGTGACAAACCAAGGAATACGTAATGCACATAGAAGAACACAACTGGCATAGCAATCGGCTTAACAGGGATATGGCACTCAAGATCTATGGCAACAGTGGCCAGCCGTTTCTCGTCTTCCCCTCCTCCTGCGGGCGCTATTTTGACTATGAAGGTATGGGCATGATAGAGGCCATTGCCCACTTTATTGATGCCGGCAAAATCAAGCTCTTTTGCGTGGACAGTTTCGATGCCTCTTCCTGGTATGATTTTTCCATTTCTCCAGCCGAGCGAAATACGCACCATGAGCACTATGACCAGTATATTACCGAGGAAGTCGTACCATTTATCAGAAACCATTGCAAAGACAGTCAACTGCGTATAATGACCAACGGCTGCAGCATGGGCGCCCTGCATGCGGTCAATTTTTTCCTGCGGCACCCAGACCTCTTTTGCGGCAGCCTTGCCCTCAGCGGTCTGTACCGACTTGATCACCATGAGTTCAACATAAAGACAGAGGAACTCGCCGCTGTCTACTATAATTCGCCGCTAAGTTACCTGCCGGGATTGTCAAATCCATGGTATCTGCAGCGCTACAGTGAAAGTATCATCATTATCTGTGTCGGCCAGGGAGCCTGGGAGACAGCGGCTCTCGAAGATAGCCGCGCTCTGGATCAAATTTTTAGGCAGAAGGGTATTGGTGCCTGGGTAGATTACTGGGGCTACGATGTCAACCACGACTGGCCCTGGTGGTACAGACAGATGAACTATTTCCTAAAGTTTCTGTATGGGCAGTAAAATCTCTGCATTAAACATCTCTAAGAAGAATCAGATACTGCGTCTCGATATGTTGCATTTTTTACAACAGCTCCTACTCTTTATTCAGTCTGTTATCATATATACAGGGACGATGCGCTTGTCGTAGCCCTCATGGGGGCAGTAAAAGGGTACATTCATGACAGTCGCCTTCTCCCTGAAAACAAGGGGTGAATCATGGGACACAACAACGCAGTTCTCATCATCTTTGGAGCAACCGGCGATCTGGCCGCAAAAAAAATCCTTCCCGCTCTGCTGCAATGGTATGCAGACGAGACACCTTTTGCAAAAATTTGGTGTTTTGGCAGGCGATCGCTCGATGTCGAGAGCTATATCTCTCTGATTGAAAAAAAGGGGGATTTTCACTTAAGCAAGGCCCTGAAAGACAAAATAGCCTACCATCGGTTAGACTTTGATAACTTAGAAGATTACCAGGCGGTGACCCAACGATTCACCGAACTGGAACAGCCTTTGGGCCGCCTCTTTTTTCTCGCTGTAAAACCCGAGGCCTTTGCAACAATTACCAGATATCTGCACGAAGCTGGTCTCTTTGAAAAAGGAAATACAGAGCATCGACTGCTCTTTGAAAAACCTTTCGGCGAAAGCTATAAATCGGCCCTGGAAATTCAGTCTCGTCTTCTTGAAAACGCAGAAGAAGAGCAGATATACCGGATCGATCATTATCTCGGCAAGGAGATGATCCGTAATATACTTGCCATCCGCTTTGCCAACAGAATCTTTTCCGAAAGCTGGCATGGACAGGCGATAGAAACGGTTGAAATTACCAGCATCGAAACGGCGGGCGTCGAAGAGCGCCTTGATTATTACGACAAGGCTGGTGCAATTGACGACATGGTGCAAAGCCATCTCCTGCAGATGCTGGCCCTGGTGGCAATGGCGGCCCCTGAAAATTTTGAGGCCGAGTCCATCCGCAGGCAGAAATTAGATATCCTGCGCCAGGTACAACTCACCCCCGATTGTCGGCCGCTGATCGGCCAATACCAGGGATACCAGGAGCAACTGGCAGGCTCGCAAACGGAAACTTACGTGCAGGCAGTGCTGCGGGTGACGGTCCCAGCCTGGCAGGGTACCCGATTTGTCCTTACGACAGGCAAAAAACTAGGGGAAAAGAGAACCAGAATCCGCCTGCTCTACCGCCCCAATGCCCTGTGCCTCAGCTGCCAGGACACCGTCAATGCAGTACCCAATGAACTGGTGATTGAGGTGTACCCGAGGGAGGGAATTTTGTTTACGTTTAATTCAAAAACTCCCGGTTATGACTATACCATGGAACAGGTGAATGCTGAATATTGTGTAAGTTGTCGATTAGATACTGATAAACCTGAAGCCTATGTCAAGCTGCTCAAAGATGCACTTATCGGTGAAAGAACGCTCTTTGCATCATTTGATGAACTACAGGTCCAATGGCGAATTGCCGACCAGATCAGCGCTGCCGCCCGCAAGGGAAAGATGGTGGTGTATTCGCCGGGCTCAATGACCGTGGTTGACGAGGAAGGAAGCTCCTGTTGAACTTCTGTCTATCAATAATTGGTAAACAGTTACATGACTTTTTAGCTACTTAGACTCTGGATAACATCTACAACCATATTATTTTCTTCTGCATTTTTTATGGTCATACGGATATAATTTTTTCCTTTTAAGCCGGTAATTTCCATCTTTGCCACCAAAAATCCTCTCTTCAGCAACTCCATATAAAGGTTTCTTTTGTTATGCTTAATCAGCATGGTATTCGTGATGGATGGAAAATATTTTATATCATCTATAGCATCCAGCGATTTTTCCAATAATTTTCTATTTCTGGATACTTTGGCCACGCTATCATATATATAATCTTGATCATTCAATGCATGTATTGCAATTTTTTCAGCAATATTAGTGACAGGAAACTCCGGTCTGACCCGCTCTATTACTTTTATAATGTTTTTTTGTCCTACACAGTACCCTATGCGTAAACCGGCTAATCCATAGGCTTTTGAAAATGTTCGAAGTACCAGAACATTCTGTACTTCCTGCTTAACAAATTCGATAGCAGAGTTATTTTTTTCATCATTGTCTGAATATTCTCCATACGCTTCATCTACTACGATCATACTTTCACTCTGCATCTGTTCAACTATATATTTCATATCATTGATGGGAATTATACCACCAATTGGATTATTAGGCGTAACCAGCCATATTAATTTCGGTTTAATTTTCTTGGCAGCAGTTACAAGCCTATCTGTTGTGTTATTATTCCACTGAAAATTATCATTTTCTCTTAAATTTATATAAACAGGAAGTCCACCAGATGCTAATGTGAGGTCTTCTATTTTATAAAACGATGGTACTGGAATTATTACCCTGTCTTTTCTGTTCAACCAAATCCTTGAAATTTGTTCTATGATCTCACAACTCCCTGTACCTATCGAAAAATTCTCAAATTCTAATCCATAATTCTGAGCCAATTTTGTCTTCAACTGCGAATAGCTTGAATCAGGATATTTTGAAATTAAATTTGGATTCAGAATAGATTTTGTTAATTCAAACAGTACAGTAGGTGAAGGGCCATCGCTATTCTCACCTAAATCATACTTGATGATTTCTTTGAGTCCATATTTTTTCTTAATGTCATGAACAAATATATCAATTCCTTTAACTTTATTTACATATTTCCCTACATGAGAATGAAGGTATTCTTTAATATTATCATTTGGTTCAATCATCATAATTACCTACGATGTTGTACTCGACATACAATCCCGATCCACATTTGGCACAGATATAATAATTACCTGAATATATACATTCCTTTTTGTTTATGAAGATTAACTATGAAATCGCAACCGATGAGTTTCTGTTTTTCTATAATATTTTTAAATATTTTTCTGGTTTTCGTTCTCCATTTCATTGCTTCCTCTAGATTATTTCCTTTTAAATTTTGCATATTAAGTGGAATTTCAACATACTTCTTTAGAGTCTCGGCAGATATGGCTTGATGACAACTATTGCTCTTCACATCATTTGTTATTCTTTCTTCTACATGTATATCATTTAAATTCCATTCTACCTTAACCCTGTCGGTCGGAAGCCCCTCATGAACCAGAGAATGTACGCTACCATAATAATTTACAAAATAACGAGTAATAACTCCTCCGAGCTTTCTTAAATATAAATGAGCATTTACACTTTCCAACGGGTCGAAAGTCCAAATCACCTTTTCAACGTTATTAGAAAGCATTATCTCTCTCAGCTTTAGGTTCAATTTATACCCTATACCTTTATGTTGATAGTTTTTAGATACAGCAAGCATACAACCCAGAACTTCTAGAGGATTCGATGTAGGTATAGTAAGGAGGTATCCAGCAATTTTATTTTCTATAAAATATCCTAAAGCTATTCCATTTGGACCAGTCAAGCCTGTCACTGACTTAAACATATATGAAGGAACTATATCTCTATCCTCTAAACCCCACACCTCTTTTTGAAGATCCTGTAATTCATTGAACTCATCAATTTCATTTAGCAGTCTTATGTATTCATGCTCCATTCTACATGTCCTCCATACCTTCCTGTTTGAGCTATTGGATCAAACCATAAACAACGGTCAAGGTAAAAAAGACGCGCGTCTCAATTGTATCAGTCTGTTTTTTCGTCCTTTGTTAATATATATATGTGCAACAGTCCCATTCCGCCATGCCCAATAATATATACTTCAATTAACCCAACAAGCATTTTATGTATTCCCTTAATATCTTGGTAACCGTTCACCAGCACCGAATCTTTTTTGTCATCGGCCATTAAACGTATTAATAGTAAAGCTCAAGGACCTCTTACGCGCATCTCCGGCACTGGTAAATGCTTACAGTTTGGAGGTTATTCAGGAGTTGCTGGGTCCCGGTGAACGAATACAATCTGCCGATCTTCCGGTAAAACTGGTTTTCAGCAGTACTCTAAATTCAATCCTATGAGGTACGCGAACGTATCGTATACACGACCTATTGCCCCGTCTCTGGGATTGCGGGCACAGTGGTAAATTCGACGTTCAGGCTGGTCAGGGCAGCTTTGCCCCGCACAGTCAAATCGGTTACAAATTGAAATTGCTGACGCAGGTCAATCGGATACGCTTTGAGGCGATAGTGGGTGCCCCATGGCTTGTTCAACACAACAACGTTTACCGGTTGCTCAATCTGCAGGAACAAACTGGTCAGTGCTACGTCATAGAGCGTATGTCGGACCTGCGCGGCATCGTGAGCAGGATGGAGATAGAAGTCGGCCACGCAGAGCAAATTCACCCCGCCATTATTGGCATTGAAAATCAGATTATCCCATAGCTTCATGTGTGGAATCACCACCACTGTATCATCAGCAGTGACAATTTCCAGTGTCCGAAAGTTGATGGTTCTTACTTCCCCATACGCCCCATCCAGCTCAATCCAATCGCCAGGGCGATAAGGCATCTCATAGAGCGAGACAAAACCAGCTATTAAGCTGCCGGCGTAATCCTTCAAAGCAAAACCCAAAGCCAGCCCCAACGCCCCCAGCAAAGCCACCAGGTTTTCAAAAGTCGGCTGAATCAGCCTGGAAACAATCATCACGAAAGCGGTGGTAAGGACCACAAACCTCAGCAAAGGGAGAGAGTTAAGCACAAGAAGGCGCCTACGCCCGGCAAATCTGTCGGCCAGCCAGCGCAGCAGGCGTTGACCCAAAGAGATAAGCAGCAAGGTGATGGCCACAATCAGCCCAATCCGTATAGAATTGAACTGATCCAAAGTATGAAACATATTCATCACATCTTCCGAACTGTTCATCTTCTTCTCCTAGAATTGGTCAACCAGATAACCGTTTGTTTTCAGAAACGTCCGCACCGCGGGATAGCCCAGGGGTGTCACCTGCCAGATGGTATCGCGTCGCAACAACAGGTTAGCTGCTTCCAACCGGCAAAGCGTTTCCATTACCTGATTGGGTGAGAGTGGCAAGACCTGTTGCAGGATTTGTCGGGATAAGCCATTGTGCAGGAGTAGCGTATGCAGTACGAATGCTTCAATCATACCTGCCTCGACCGGCATTGCAGGGTGGTTCAACTTATGCCAGGGCGTCACCCAAACAGTTTTATATTGAGTCTCGCCCTCAGCTGCTTCTCCCTCACCGGCAATTTCTGCGTCTGGCCCGATTTGCAGGCTGGCGCGCCAGACAGCCCAGGCAACTCCAGGAATCCCCCGGCTGTGTGCAGCCAGGAGTTGCAGATACTTGCTGGTTTCACCAGAATCCACCTCAGTGTCCAGTGGCGGCTGCACGTATTGCCCGTTGTCCGATTGACGAAATTGCAGCTTCCTGCCGTTAGCTGCCTCTGCCAGATGTTGAAAGTGATCGGATAGTCGAGCCTGGTCGAATGCCTGAAGGGTTAATGTGGTTGGCTGCCGACCACGCCAGACATGCTGCAAGAACGCCCATGCCCAGCTGTCGCAGCCGATGATGCCCCGCCCAGATTGACCGGAAGAGACCGCATCCAGAAAGTCGCGTACGACGCTCAACCCCTTAGCGTGACGCAAATAAGCGCGCTCCAGAACAGGGAACACCCACGGCGTGTCCTTTTTGCGCAGTCCGGATAACCACCGATCATCCCTGTTTAATATCTGTTCCGGTGCTGGTGGGCTGAGCACTTGCCACTCTCGCTGCTCCGCCCAGGCGGTCAAGATCTCCGCAAGGCCATGGTAGGGCGGACCAATTAAAACAATGACTGACTGGTCTGGATTTTCTTGCCCCAGCCACTCTTCCAGTTCCACACCTAACGCTTCTGCAGCCTCAAACCAATCGGGCACATGGACGATTCGTTCGAGCTGCTCCGCCGGCAACGTTTTGAGTTCATCATCTGCTATGAGCGGGGTGTCCTGCTCCCGTGTGTTGTTTTGGAAGAGGTTACGAAGAAAAGAAAAGCCTTTGCTGACGTTATGTGTCACCGGTGCAGATGGCAGTTTATAATCGGCGACATGAACATATTGCCAGAGGGGGATATTTTCTTTTTCTGGTACAGAAGAGGATGTCATAGCACGTCTCGTATCAGCTTTTCAGCATTTTAAGTTTCTTGTTGCCAGGTTTTGGGCGCCTATGGACTGCAGAGCAACACCAAACTGCAGAGCCTTTTCTGTCTTGAATCTATACGCAATCTCCCCTTTCCATTTATCGCAAAAAATTAAAGTTTCAATCTACAACCATAATTTCTACCTTCGTTAATCCCTTCTGTATTTTTGCAATTTTTGCAAACGCAGTCCTGCTCAAATCAATAATTCTTCCTTTAACGAATGGGCCCCGGTCATTGATTGTGACCTTGACAGATTTTCCGTTATGCACATTTTTAACTAACACATTAGTGCCGAAGGGTAATGTCCTGTGCGCCGCTGTCAGTGAATTATTGTTAAAGGTGTCCCCGCTTGCTGTTTTTCTGCCTTGATGTTTTTTGGCATAAAATGAGGCTATACCTGTCTTTTTATACTCAAAAAACCCCTGCTGCGAAGTCGGCCTCTGGTGACTGCTACAACCATTGACCAATGACAGCACTACCAAAACGAGGGCATAAAAAAAGACCACACGTAAGGAGTGTCCCCATGTTTTTAAATGAGTATGCGGAAGTGCCAAAATATTTTCCTGCAGCTGTCATAGAAGATGAGCCGGAACACGAATCGTCTGGAAAAGCGGTACCGGCCGGGAAAATCTTTTCGTATAGAGGTGAGAATCTACCATCCTGGGAAATGTTTTGCAGAAAAATAGCTCCGTGTGCGTACAAGGGATGCGAAAACAGTAACGCTGTAACACCGGGGATAAAAGAAGGCGTATTCTTTCCTGCAAAGGGTTGGTTACGGTAAAGCTATCAGAAGGTGACTGTTCTATCGGTCATTCTTGATGGCAGCCTTTTCCTTGGCCAGAACGATCTTTTCCAGCAGTTCGTCAAAATCGACCGGTTTAAGGCAATAGTCGAAAGCGCCCTTTTTCATGCCGCTGATACCAACATTGAGCGAGGCGTGGCCAGTAAGGATAATTACCTCCAGTTCAGGTTGGACCTTCTTCATTTCAGCCATGCAGGCAATCCCATCAAGACCCGGCATGTTGACGTCCATAACCACTACATCAAAATTGTTTTGCCCCAGCTGGTCCAGGGCCTCCATACAACCACATGCAGTCTCGAAGTCTATTTTTCGTCGCTTGAAAAATTTGGCCATAATTTCAAGAAAATCAACTTCGTCGTCCACCAACATGATTTTTCTTATTTCATCCATTATCTGGTACCCCTATGGTTGGTGATAATTTCCGAGAAAGCATCTCTTCAATGTCTTTGAGGAACTTTTCCCTATATTGTTCAACCGCCTGTGGTTGATCCATTACCATATCCAATTGTCGTGAGTGCGTAGTGAGATAGCCCAGAATCTGCAAACGCCTTTCAAGATATTCAATCGATTGTTTTTTGATCCGGGCAAGCAGAGAATCTGAGCGTAATTCAACTCGAAAGTCATAACGCAACAGAATGTCGGCGAGCAGCTTAGCCCGTACAGCCTTACGCCGCATATCGGCCGCTCCACCTTTAAATCTGAAGGTTACATAGCTTTCAGTGAGGAGATCGCTAAGGTAGGCTTCAATCATCGCATAATGATAACCCAGACGAACATTAAGATTACAAAAATTTTTAGAAACCAGGAAGTAGTTTTTCGTCGTCAATGCAGAAGGTACCGATGGATCAAGGTCAGGTCGCATGGCTGATTGAAAAATTATCGATCCAAACCCCCTGGCACTCATAGGTGGTGGGCCTTCCCAGGGAACAGCGGAAATGCCACTCCAGATGGCCTGCATCGGCAAGGAGACAATATCCGCTATACGAACCGATTTGTTTTTGCTGTCCAATCCCGGCCGAAAACCATCGGCTAGATCGATAACCCACCACTCAAGTGGAACATCGCCTACCAGGCGCTTGGCCGTTCCCTTATCAAATTTGTGCTCTTTGCCGTAATTAAACATCTCCGAGACTGATTTTTCATGACAGAATCGGGTAATATCGTGCAGGGTTTCACACCAGGTGGATTTAAAATGCGTCGATGCGGGGTCATTCAAATTGAGCGGTGTAATATGCTGCAGGGCTTCAGTAACAATCCTCTGCACCGGACTACCCGCCATGATATCTCTTTTGACACTATTCAGGTGGAACAGATCTTCCCGGCGTCCTTGATAGATGGCTCGTGCTGCACTATTTATCGTTATAATCTGGCCACTGACAAGAGACTGCATTGCCTTGGCCAGGCTGAACAAGGCAGGTATGCCGAATTCCCGTGAGACAGTGGCTAAATGCCCGGCTTCCGAGCCATTCTCGGCAACCACGGCTGAGGCCCTACCCAGTAGCGGTGCCCATTCCGGCAATGGATGCCTGACAACCAACACACCACCTTTGGGAAATTTATGCATCTGCTCATCGGAATCGACCAGGAAGACTTCTCCACTGGCTATGCCGCCACTGGCACAAATTCCGCCGAACAGAAAGGGTGGTTCCCCGGTTTCACTCACTGCTGGCGTCGGTTGAGCTCGCTGCGATGGTTCTTTCTTGCTGACGGGTATTGGTCTGCTCTGCAGGATATACAACTCGCCCTGACGATCATACGACCATTCAATATCCTGGGGTTTTCCAAAATGCTTTTCCAGCTGCAGTGCAGTCTGGGCAAGTTTGTTAATCTGGACGGAGGTAAGCGAACCAGCGTCTTCAGCGTGTTCCATTTCCGTATCCCGCCCCTGCCGCATCTCGCAGTGAACGACCGGAAATGGTTGTTCACGGCTGACCAGATACAGGTCGGTAACGGTGGTTCCATCAACCACTCCCCTGGCGATACCCGAGGTTGCGTTGATGCGCATTACCTCACTTTCTTCTTCTTCGGGATCCCTGGAATAAAGAACACCGCTCACCAGCGCATCGACCATGACCAGGCAACCGACGCACATCTCAATATCTTCATGTCGATAGCCTCGTTTTCGACGATAGGCAATGGCTCTTGGTCCATATTTACTGGCGATAACTTTCTTATACGTCTCACTGATCATGCTCTTGTCGACATGAAGAAAGGTACTATACAAACCTGCAAAAGAAACCCCTGCGGTATCTTCGCCCAGAGCGCTTGACCGTAGGGCCACTTTGCAACCGGGAGAACTGTTATTTTCAAGTTGATTGAAATGAAAGTGCAGCGATTTTTCAAGATCCGGCGGTAAGGTAGTATTCATGACGATTTTCTGCATGTCTTCGCAGGACTTGTAGAGATCGTCGAGTTTTTCCGGATCGAGCACCTGCAGCAGTCTGTTGATTTCGGCGATGTGGTTCAGGGTCAAAAAATGTCGGGTAGCCGAAGCAGTTATGACAAAGCCTTGTGGTATCATTATTCCCGGCAGAGATGAAATTTCGCCGAGATTAGCCATTTTCTCACCGACCTGATCTTTGTCCTTTCTCCTCACTTCACTCAGTTCAACAATAAAGGGTCCCTGCTGAAAATTGCGCTTTCTTTCAACTATATCATTAATATCATTGCTTATTTTCTCAAATATAGGTTCAAGCTCCGTATATTTTCCATCCGACATGGCCAGGATGTTGTGAATCATTTTATAGACATTGATCAAAATGGCCGAAATTTTCGATCGAACAAAGGCCATCCGGTAACTCTCGCCGTTGTAGTATACTTTTTCCAGTTCGGCCATGGCCTGCAGGGCATTGTTGTTGGCGGTAAGAAGACTCCTGAAATGAGCATATCGTTTGGTAAAGTCAGTACGAAGCTCTTCAGGACTTAAACTCGACTGGGACCCGGCGAACAAATTTTGTTTTAAAAAGTTAAAAATCCTGCGCATAGTTTATGGTCCTTGTCTGCCCGAAAGGCGT
>CBDTUM010000074.1:0-20646 GCA_965363495.1 uncultured Desulfopila sp. | reverse complement strand
CGCGACTGCCGATGGGCAGCAGCAGATACGCATCCAGATCGAGCCAGGAGGGCTGGCCTAAGGGGTCGCGCGTACCTTCGGGCAGGTAAAATCGTTGGGCCGCGTCCGAGCCAAAAATGGGTGTACCGGAGGGGACCCACCAGTTGCCGTCAGCGTTGAGATCGACAAATCTCCCATCAAATGAAGTATGGTCGACCTTGTCAGCGTAAATCGATTGAAGAAGTCCGGGTGTAAAGGCCAGCTGGTAGGATTGCCAGGAGATGCCCAAAGGGCTGAGTTCGCCGGCAGGGCGAGGCCCGTCGAGGGAATCGTTGCTAAAGCGGGTTTCGCTTTGGGTCAGAAGGCGTTTGACCTGGCCTATTGCGGCCAGGTTCTCATAACCGACAGTATCGGCATCGGCAAAACCCCGGGTTAACTCGGAACGACTGAAAAGAGGGCTTTCCGGAGGGGAAATGCCGCGGAGTTCATATGTCAGTGCTTGCCAGGCAATCGGCAGGAGATACGGTGCATCGTGGGCATCATCGATGCGGAAGCCACCAAATATCCCGTATTGGTCATTGGTATAGGCGGCCTGGGAGATGACCACATGGGTTTTGGTTTGCGCGCTGCTTATTTCTTCGGGAACATCCGGATCGCTGAACAGGCGCGGATAGCCCACGGTCGCCGACAAAATGGGATTACCATAACCATCGGTTTCTAAAATCAGGCTATGGCTGATGCGCGGGTCCTCCGGGTTGCGGTCCAACTGCAATGACAGTGACTCGCTGTTGATCACTTGAAAGCAGGTATAGCGATTATTGCCCTTGGGCTGGATGCGCTTAATTTCGCAACAGGTCTGAGCGATCGAGTAAGGCCTGGCTTCTGCTTCCGTACCATCCAATCCGTACACTTCGCTGCGCAGCGCCATGCCTTTGCAGGCCCGCAGTGCCTCCCGCCATTCGGCTGCGGTCAGGGCCTGGGGCAGCTCCGGTTCACCAAGCTTGATCTGCTCCAGCGTCGGTGAAGTGAAATACTCATGCTGGAATTGGGAAAGGATATGCACCCGATCCAGATAAAAGCCGGTGTGAAACCAGGTTTTACTGAGCATCGGTGTCTGGTGCAGGACGCGCGCAACGACATTCGATGAATCCCCCTGGACAAAATGGTCGTAGTCCTCGGTGTCGATCTGATCGACCCGGCCAAAGCCGCGGAACTCACGTTCAGCATGGTCGTAGTAGCCATGGTGGTAGCTGTACGAACTGGCAAAGCGCGCGTTGGTAATGTGATCGATAGTTTCGACCCTGGACAGGCAATGCACCGGAAAATGCAGTCTGGTGATCCAGGGCTCTCCTTGTTGTTTATCTTCGAGGTAGAACCGGGTGGACGGTGTGTAGCTCAGATTGACTTCCTTGCCCATGCCGTTTTGATAATTTGTCATCAGGTACGGCTTGGTACTTTCCATGAGGTCTATATAGCGAATGGAACGTCCATTGTTCATTGGCAAGGGTGACGACCACACCACGCAGGCCGTGCCGGACCCGAGCAGGTCGATGACGGAGATGGTTGCCAGATTGTCGATGACGGGAAAGGGATTGATGGTCGAATGCGGAGTGCTCCAGCTATTGCCGCTTTGATTCAACCAGTACTGAAACTCGTTCCGGCCCAGGTAAATGATATCCGTGGGGCCTGAGCCGTCCAGGTCGGCGACACGAATGTGGCCGGGATCAAAAAGGTCCGGGTGGTTGAAATGAGGCGCACGGGCCATGGTAACCTTTGCGCCGAAGCGGGCGTAGCCCAGATTGGGCCAGTACACCACGCTACCATTGCGAATGCGAACGATATCCTGCAGGCCGTCACCGCTCATGTCGGCCAGAAAGATCGACTCCGATTCGTTGGCGAACACAATAGCTGGCCCCGCATCTTCGTCCTGCGCTTTAGCCGTCGTGCGCGCTGCGCCATAGCCCACTTCGCCTGCCGAGGGATACCAGCGAAAGGCGTGTTCTTCCGAAACCAGCAGGTCGGGCCGTCCATCGCCATCCAGATCGATGACGCGCAGGTTGGCATCCTGAAAATCGATGGTGGGCATCGCTTTGAACGGCAGGAAATTCTGCCACTCCGCTTGATCACCGGATTTGTAAAACCCTTTTACCGGACCAATCGTGGTAACCAGGCTTTTGATACCGTTACTTTCCAAATCCTGGATTTGCAATGTGCCACTGGCCAGCCCGTGTATGGAAGGTGCCGGCGATACCTGCCGGGCTTCGGCGAATGTGGCGTTGCCCAGATTCTGTTTGTAATAAAGACCGCCTGCCTGCTCGGTGAGCACACCGCTGAGACCCTCGCTGTAAAGATCCACCCACTGATATTGCCGTCCCGCCACACCACTGGGCAGATGGTGCAGGCTCTCGGGATCGATGGTCTTGATTTCGGCGTTCCAGGCGTGCACCTGATAGCCGAAGGTCATGGGAGGCAGTGACCTGGACCTCAATATGCCGACCGTGTCGCGCTTGTAACCGCTGCTGGTGATTGAGGTAAGTAAACTGAAGGCCTCGTTTTGGTCGTCATAGGCAAACGCAATCTCGCTGACAAGCTCGCGTTCCGTCGGCAGTTCATCCCCAAATTGATGAAACAGCAGGACGCGTTTGCAGCGTCGATACGTGCGGATTTCAAAGCCGGATCGATAATCGGAAAACGGATCGTGCCTGACATCCCATGCAGATGCTTCGGCGGCGGCAGGTACGCTTTCGGTATGTTCCCCGTAATCAAAAACCGTTTGGAAATGGAAATCATCCTGATCGAACGGTTTGTCGAGAACCTCGGGGACGTCCGTGTACAACTGGTCATACGGCTTTTTAATGCCGTACCAGACGCGCTTTAAGTAAGATTGCGCGACAGGATCGGTTTTACGATGCTGCTCGTAGGCCAGGCCGTGATCGACAGCGACCCCGTCCTCGGTCTTGTAAACGTATTGGGTGAAGTGGCCCTTATCGTCGTATGCACAATCGATCAGCCACCGGAATATTTTGCTTGGATTGGCCGGATCGGCGATTCTGGCTTCTGGGTGATAGCCAAAAACCGAGGTGACATTTTTTCCGGAAGTCGCTCGCCACCAGATGATGCCGGTCTGCGCATTGCGCCAGCGTTCGATCTTGGTAAAGGCGCCTTCGATGCGCGGCCGATAGAGTTTTACCTCCCAGCTGATGCCGGCCAACTCCTTTACGGCCGTCACCTCTTGCCAGCTCCCGCCACTCACTTGTAATAACGGCACCAGGTCTTCCGCCCCGGCAATAACAAAGGTGTCGGAATCTTCCTGATCAAGGTATTGTGGCAGACCTTTCTCCGTCTTGCGCCCGATACTTGGCACCGCCAGGGTCCAGCCCAGTCCAAAGGGGCCATTGCCGGCACCCGAGTCGTAACTCAAAGCTAGTTGTGGCTCTAAACCACGGGCCGGAGAGACAGGTAACGGTATGCTGAAGGACGATGTGCCGGTGACCGGGTTGGCCGAGAACTTTTCACTGATGCCTTTGATGGCGCCGCCGCCCTTAGGCAATTGGAGCAACGGTGCTTGCTTGACTGGATCGGGGCTATTATCAGAGCTGCGGTTTTCTTGGGTTTCTGAATTCAATAATTCGGCGACCATAATGACCTCTATCTTTCTGGTTCCGGTTGACGGATGATAATGTCAAAAAAATTGAATCGACCTTGAGAGTGTTCATTCGTGTTCGGCCAGACACAAAAACTCTGAATTATCAATATGGTACTGAGAGAGGACCTGAGAAGTGCACCCATGTAACTATAGGTAGCAGAGGTGGCTCAGTTTGTTTGAACAGCATTTCCTATTTCTTAAGTGGAGCCTCTTCGTTGATTTAAGCTGCCGGTTCAACCGTCGGCAGTAGCACGGTGTATGCTTCATCCGGGGTTTTTCTGCCCAACTTTGAGTCTTGGTGAGCCTGACAAGATTAGATTTGTCCAGGATTTCAAAAGAAGGGTCTTTTTTTGTTAGGCAAAATATACTGAGGAGACGATTGGATACCAATCATAGGATGAAGCATTATATAGTTTATCGAAGAATGGCTCCTCAGCAGAATCTGTGGGTAGCGATAGGCTCAGACGAATCTCCAAGCGCATGGTATAACGCTATTTTCAACATACCATATGACCGAAACCCAAATGGTTTTCTTGTGACCACATTTGCCTTGTTGTTGAATCCCTCCACACAGTCGAGGGCAATGGTGTTATTGCCTGAGATCAGTTGAGCAAAGAGGCTTGTGCTTGTGCAGCATCTTTGCCGCTTTCTTTATTGGTAGGAGACGGGAACACATGGTTCTCGTGTGCCAATCATCAAGGAACTTGCCTGCCTAAGCGGGAGAAAGAGAAAGGTACCCCCAGAAGTGTAGGAAGTCTTCCTTGAGGATAAGCACGGATCTGGTATGATCAAATAAAAAATGGACATTTTATTAAGCGGCTTTTTTCCTAAGCCGCTGTTGCAGAAATTTCATGGGATTTAGATAACCCAAAGAGGGATGTCGGCGTTTGTGGTTGAAAAACGTTCCATTGCTCCTTAACAATGTTATTGTTGTGTAATTTCAGTTGATTGAGTTTCGGTCTGGAACTCACCCGTTCAATTTCACAGCCCTCCAATAAGTAAAAATTCCTATCTCAAAATCAGGTGTGTATATCCACTGTCCGTGCAAGTATGCGGTATGAGCTTACCTTGTAACAAGGAGGGGGGAGTAGATGTTAATCCAGGTTAACCCTACAACGCAACATGCTACAATACACACAATATGCAGAACGTTGATTTCATAACTACATACACTATGCGGTATGGATGTTTTCAAGTGACGTTGTAGGGTTAAGATGTACTGGTGAACAACTGGAATTATTTTGAACTTGCATCAAACCGGAGTCTGTCCCGTATCCCCCCCCAAAGACATAATGATCTGACATTCACACTCATCCCCTCCGTTTCTTTATTTACTAATGTTAACTGGAGGTTTTCCATGTTTATTAAACGATTTAGTCACTTGTTTAAGGCAATCTTATTGCTGTTGAGTACAGCTTTATTCATCAACTCAGCCAATGCCATGCCTTATGATCTGGACAACGGCAATGCCACCTTAGAGGTCATCATTCCACGCGTGATTCCCGCCGTTTTTCAAACCCTCTCCCCCTCCGGTGGTGATGCTCCACTGGTACTGCGAGCCACCACGTTGTTTACCACAATTCTCGCAACAAAATTCAGATCCATCGCCATCCTTCCACGGCTTCTCCATTCACTTGTTGGCTCTCTTTTTATTGTTCTTGAAATTCGTTTGGCCATCACTGCTTAGATGCCCTGGAAGCATCTCGGACGGGTGGCAAGTAAAAAAGTAATAGGCTTTCAACCTTCTGAAAGCCGGAACTACACAGGAAAAGCCTCCATACGAGGGCCAATTCCTAACTATAAACCTTGTCGTTGGATTCATAAAAACGGTTTGATTTAATCCTCACTTGATTAATCCTTAAACACCATTATTTTTTTATATTATCATTGTACGCTGGCCTGTTTTGTAATGGTGAAGCAACACAGCAAGGCGTGCACAGACGAGGAGGGAATTATGAGCAATAATCCTGCTGCTTGGTTCGAAATATACGTTGACGAAATGAAAAGAGCTAAGAAGTTTTACGAATCTGTTCTTGCCATTAGCTTGGAAAAACTGAATGATCCGACTGACTCGGGCATCGAAATGTGGTCGTTCCCTTCCAATATGGAGAAATATGGAGCCACTGGTGCCCTTGTAAAAATGGATGGCTTTGCCGCTGGAGGTAATAGCACCTTGGTCTACTTTTCTTGTGATGACTGTGCAATTGAAGAATCCCGAGTTGAAGGTGCAGGCGGAAAAATTCAAAAAACGAAGATGTCAATTGGGGAGTACGGCTTCATTTCTATAGCTATAGATACTGAAGGCAATATGTTTGGCCTACATTCCATGAACTAATATGGAAAAATATGCCTCGCCAGTGACTCCAACGCTGAGACGTCGCCTTTGTTTGGTCAATATTGCCAGTTCAAAAATTTAACGTCTTCTTTGATTTTGAAATTGTATATTTTTCCTGTTTAGATACATCAAAAGCCTAACAACACGGAAAGGCCTTCTAGACCTGTTAAAAAGTAAGATTTTCCTGACAGGAAGAAATAATCTAAAATCCAAGATGCTTCCAGACCATCAACCGAGAGAGTTGCTCCATTCTTCCAGCATCGGATGACTGGTAGTACTTTCGTATCAATATTGAGGAAGAAGCTTAAGACAGGTAAAACGAATCTCAACGAGATTGGCGTTTACATTCACCTCGTGCGGATATTACTATTGAATCTCTGATTTTCAAAAGTAAACATATCTCCTGAGGATCTTGACTGAAAGGTCTCTAAAAAAGGGTCCCAGACAATATTGGTTTTCTGGAAGAATCAATAATCTATAGTGCTCCATTTGCAGCCAGTTTTCTGGGAATAATTTTGAAATTTTAAACGTGCCAGAATGCTCCTTTTCGGGCATGTTTTTTTAGGCATGACCACATACGAACTGATCAGGAAGAAGCTAAAAATGCAATTGTGGTTAGCCAGTTGAGCTTGCCAAGAGGCATAATTTTGGCTGAGGGAGGAGTTGATAATCATCAAGGAAGTAAAGAAATTATCTGCCCAAGTCTGATAATCAACACCTTTTTACCCTTTCCTGTTCCTTACTGAGGCCTTTCTTGCCCCTATACACAGTCGATTTTCCAATTTTAGTCTTGGCCAATTTTCTGGACCACTTCGTTTTAATGCCCGAGTATTGTTTTTTTCAAATCCCCCTAAATCTGGTGTTTCGGTTGTAAGCGAGAAATAACTGTTGCCAGTTTGTTAGTTTGATATTAATATATGAACACATGATCATATATTAATATCAAGAGGCGAGTTATGGAAGATTTACCATGTGAAACGGATGGATGTAAACAGTCATGCGAACATCCCCAGATTGTTTGTTTGGCAAAAGCCGAAATGTTACTCGACGACGATGTCAAACGAATTGCTGATACTTTTAAAATCCTGGGTGATCCAACAAGGATTAAAATTTTACATGCGCTCTCCAAGAGAGAACTTTGTGTGTGTGATATTTCCACTGTCGTAGCTATTGGACAATCAGCAGTGTCTCATCAACTTCGTCTGCTGCGAGGAGCTCATCTGGTCAAATATCGTAAAGAAGGAAAGATAGCCTGGTATTCGCTTGATGATGAACACATTGCCTTACTTTTAACCCAAGGGATTGAGCATATAAAACATGTATAAAAACACTGAAGTCTTTGACAAAACCGCAGATCTAATAGAAAGCCAAAATTGTCATGATGAAAGTTGTGTCAACAGCAGCAAACTTACTGAAAAGGCCACACCTGAACACGCTTGTGCAGATGGTGAGTGTTGTTCACCTATTGCCCCTTTTCCGTTAATTGACCTAGCTGCACCAGTTGTCGCGGTGGACGGTACCCGAACCACCATTCGCATCATGCAGATGGATTGCCCCACTGAAGAGGGGCTAATTCGCAACAAATTGAATGGCCTAGTATCAGTCAAAAGCATGGAGTTCAATCTAATACAGCGTGTGCTCACGGTGGTTCATACGCCGGACAGTCTTGATCTGATATTGGAGGCAGTGAGGTCGCTCGGCTTTCAGCCTGAGATTGCGGAAGCTAATGGCCATCTCACGGCTCCGGCTGAAGAACCAAAGAAAGCATGGTTGCCATTAGTCTTAGCCGGTGTTGCCGCAATTGCGTCGGAGGTAATGGGGTGGAATGGGATGCCAGAAATAGTGGTCGCCGCATTTGCTATCCTTGCGATTATTATCTGTGGTTTAACAACATATAAAAAGGGTTGGGTGGCTGTTCGGAACGGCAACCTAAATATTAACGCGCTTATGAGCATAGCGGTGACCGGCGCGATGGTATTGCAACAATGGCCAGAAGCGGCAATGGTCATGGTTCTATTTTCCATTGCCGAGGTAATCGAGGCAAAATCGCTTGATCGCGCCCGCAACGCAATCACGGGATTGATGCAACTGACTCCTGAGACAGCAACCGTCCAGCAGGCCGATGGCTCTTGGCAAAAAGTGGAAGCTGTGGTGGTCATGGTTGGCAACCTGGTTCGGGTAAACCCTGGCGAACGTATTGGATTGGATGGCAAAATAGTCGCTGGCCGTTCGACTGTGGATCAAGCACCGATCACTGGAGAAAGCCTGCCGGTGGACAAGACTGAAGGCGATGCTGTTTTTGCCGGGACAATTAACGGGACTGGCTCTTTCGAGTATCGCGTGACAGCAGCGGCGGGTAACACAACTCTCGCACGTATTATTCACGCAGTCGAAGAAGCACAAAACGTGAAAGCGCCTACGCAACGCTTTATTGACCAATTTGCTCGTGTTTATACCCCCATTGTTTTTGCAGTCGCACTAGCTGTGGCTATTCTACCGCCATTGATCGTGGGCGGCGGTTGGCATGACTGGATATATAAGGCGTTGGTGTTGCTGGTAATCGCATGTCCGTGCGCGTTGGTGATCTCAACACCAGTTACTATCGTTAGTGGCTTGGCCGCAGCGGCACGCCACGGGATTCTGATCAAGGGTGGTGTCTATCTGGAAGAAGGTCGCAAACTAACTTGGCTAGCGTTTGACAAGACCGGTACCATCACTCATGGCAAACCGGTGCAAACTGATTTTGAGCTATGCGCAGATGAAGACGCCAAGAATTGCTATCGCATAGCTACCAGCCTAGCTGGACGCTCCGATCATCCGGTATCGCAAGCGGTTGCAAAGGCCTTGGACGCGGAAGGAATCATACGAGATAACGTTGAAGCGTTTGAAGCATTACTTGGTCGGGGGGTACGGGGGGAAATCGACGGCAAAACCTATTTCTTCGGCAACCATCTGCTGGTAGAGGAGCAGGGTCGTTGCTCCGCAGAACTTGAAGTCCGCCTCGATGCACTGGAACGCCAAGGCAAGACGGTCGTAATGCTGATGGATGATCGACAGGTGTTAGCTTTGTTTGCAGTGGCCGACACAGTGAAGGACAGCAGTCGTACCGCCATCGCTGAATTGCACCAGTTAGGAATCAAGACTGTCATGCTTACCGGTGATAACCCTCATACGGCCGAAGCAATTGCGAGGCAAGTCGGGATTGATCAGGCGCGTGGTAACCTGCTTCCCGAAGATAAGCTGAAAGCGATCGAGACCTTTGAAGCCGAAGGAAAGGTGGGCATGGTCGGTGATGGTGTCAACGATGGACCAGCCTTGGCACGAGCCGACATTGGCTTTGCCATGGGCGCAATGGGCACAGACACCGCGATTGAAATTGCCGACGTGGCGTTGATGGACGACGATTTACATAAAGTCTCAGTCTTCATCCGGCTGTCGCAAGCCACGCATTCGATACTGGTGCAGAATATCGCCTTCGCGCTTGGCATCAAAATGTTATTTTTGGTGCTTACTCTGGCTGGCTTGGGTACCATGTGGATGGCAGTGTTTGCCGATATGGGCGCTAGTCTGCTGGTGGTGGGCAATGGACTGAGACTGCTACGAAAATAAAACATCCATCGCGCCTCTGGCTTTGCTTCATCCTTTTGTTTTTGGCTAGAAATGAAATCAGCACCGTAACCCATGAGTGAAAATTAATGGATGCTGTTGCGACAATCAAATCAATTTCCTATTTTGTTTTGGCTGGCCTATGTGAGATCGGCGGCGGATATCTAGTATGGCTGTGGTTGCGTGAAAGCAAATCTGCCTGGTACGGTTTTATTGGTGCAGCTGTGCTTGTTCTTTATGGTGTGATTCCTACTTTGCAACCCGCCAATTTTGGTCGTGTCTATGCTGCATATGGAGGAATCTTTATTGTCCTGTCAATCCTTTGGGGTTGGCAGGTCGATAAAATCGCACCGGATAGATTCGACGTGCTTGGCGGTTTTGTGGCTTTAATTGGCGTAACGATCATTATGTATTGGCCGAGAGGCTAGAACATTGGCAGTCCAAACTCCACCCCAAGGGAGCTTGGCCCATATGCCTGTAGTGACGGTTCGACACTTGGTAGTTGAGGCCGTGAAGGCATTGATAATTGAATCGACAAGACAGCGCTCGCTTCACCATTAGACAGAATTATCTATTTTGTCTAATGTACAAAGAGAGACGGGGTCCATTCGCCATTTCATTAATACGAGAAAATAGTGCTGTGACTAAATGATTTTATTAGACAATTGCAGGTCTAGTATAGTGCAGCGCACGAATCGTTGCCGTAGTCCGGTTCAATTCGGGCAAACATAGAATCCAGAAGAAATCATACTCTAACCGTTAGCCGACTCGCTTATCCGGTCGCAATGCCAAAACTCCAAGCGTAATCGCACAGAAGGCCCAATGAAAACATAGCTGCGATTTCATTGGGCCCCTTCTAAAAAACCCTTTTCCAGAGTCAGTTGCCTTATCTTGGCGTGTAGAGTTTTTATGTCGACTGACGGCTCATCGGTCACTGCTTTTTTGTCAAAAGCTGCAACTGCATGCCCTCATTATACGATAAAGTTTACTGCGTGGCTTGTCTGCCTTAATATAAGATCAACAAAAGAAGACCACAAGGCAGTACGCTCTATCTTCCTCACCCACCATGGCCACCACTACCACCCGAATCACTACCACCCGAATCACTGCCGCCACCATGGCCACCACTACCGCCTGAATCACTACCGCCTGAACCACTACCACCCGAATCACTACCGCCATCATGGCCACCACTACCGTCTGAATCACTACCACCCGAATCCCTGCCGCCATCATGGCCACTCTCCGAGTCTTTCATTCCACTATCCATGTTTTTGTCCAGGTCTTTATCCGTGTTACTGTGCATGTTTTTGTCCATTTGCGTGTTCATGTTGCTGGACGTGCTTCCAGTAACCATCTTGGTGTCACCGGAAGGAGCGGCGTAAACAGTTGAGAAACTTACGGCTGCCAACATTAAGATTCCGGTAACTACGAGAGACTTCTTCATAACGATAAACTCCTTGATTAAGCTTAATATTGTGTTACCAGCAATACTGCTGGTCAGCTATTAACTGGTAACTCTTGAACATCTACTTTTGCTGCGAAATAATGGTTTCACACTGTAAGTTTCTGCAAGAAACTCTCTATCGAGAGATGTTTACCACAAAGATCCAACCAAAAACTGGGATTACATTTTGTGATCGGTCATACTGCAGTCCATCCTGCCGCTATACCTTTGCCCTTACTTTTGTTTAACCTTCTTGGGTGATTTCTCCTCTTGCAGCCACCAGCGGTTTAATGTCTACTGCTACCACCTACCAACCGCTGCCACCTGACCCACCCGAGTCACCATCACCATCTTAGTCTCCTGAGCCACCATGACCATCTGAGTCTCCCGAGTCACCATGACCACCTGAGTCTCCTGAGCCCCCATGACCACCTGAGTCTCCTGAGTCGCTGTCCGAACCGCTATGGTCACTGGATCCACCGGAATTCGATCCCTGCTGCCCGTTATCGTTACTCTCCAAAGAATGGTTAGAATTAGATTGATGACCCAAGCCACCAGCTCCGGACACACCTGCGGTGCTTTGCTTATGTCCCGCAACGCTACCCAGAAATCCTGCCCCAGAAGTGCCAACACCGGATTTAACCCCTAGACCATGATGTTCTTTTGACCAACCTGACTCAATATTTCTGGCTGTAGCCTCATGAAGTTCCTGTTCGGACACCCCTCTGTGGGATGTTCTGTCACCCTCATTCTTTTTGCTTTCCACCTCCCCTCTACCGTGTCCCAACCCGAGCACACCGGGATGCACACCTAATTCATGACCGATCTGCCCCCATCCCATGCCACTGTCACGCATGGAGGCCAGATCACTCTCAACCACCCCGCTAACATCTGCAAGCTCATGCATATAGGTGGTTTCAGCTCGTTCCAGCTCTGCCTTGGCTACGGCGATGGCTTTCTGGTTATCACTTTTATTCGCTCCTGCCATTTCTTTCTGGGCACTTTCAACCTTGGCAAGCGCATCTTTTAATGCACCGTTATTTAAGGCGGCCTTTTTAGCCTTTTCTGCTGCTCGCAAGGCTTCGGCCGGGTCATCAAATGCAGGTTTTATTGCTCCCTGCTCTATTGACGGAGTTTGCTGAGTTGCGGTTTCTGCAGCGGAAACTTCTATTGCCGGGGCCTGTGTGCCAAGCAGTAACGCCAGCAATACTGCTGTCTCAAATTTGTTCTTTAATATCATATTATTGTTTCCTTTTTCTCCTCATTTTTCAGTGCACCGAATATCAGTACACTTCTTGGCTGTTTAACAGGGCCTTTATCCATCAAGTCTGCTAACTCCGGTTCGCCGAACCAGCTAATACGAACAGCATTTTCATTTTTTCCTGTCAGTCGTTGGGTGATAGCAAGACGTATGTCCTGAGCTTTCCGCCTAGCCTGTTCATCGTTATTCTCAACAAATATAACTACATTCAATTCATCCACGTTCCGCCTGTCTGTCTGGCTGACAAGATAATCAATCTCCCTCTCCAGCTCCGGGTCTGAGCCGCCGAGAAGGCGCTCTTGGTTAAGGATGACAGTTTTGTATCCAATCTGATACTGTCGATAGCTGTAATCTCCTGTTTCATACAGGTGTTGCAGGGCCTTGTCAGCTGAAGCTCCGGTCCGGTAAAGATCAAGGTACTCTTTCCAAGCCTCTTTCTCTTCGGCACGCTTGTTTTGCAAGTGTAAGGCAATTGCCCTATTGTAAAGAGCGGAACTCTTTCTCGGATCACCCTGCAGAACCTGATCATAAAGCTGGGTGGCTTTGACCAGCTCTCCATCCTGGAGAAGATTGTGAGCAAGGTTTAATTTTGCTACCAGCAAATCGGGCCTTTTTTTAAGGAGCTGTTCATAACGAAGCCTTTCACCTTTAATGTCCCCAAGCGCGTGGTACGCTGCTCCCTGCCACAGTGCATATTGTGATTTTTCAGGCTCAACCATTTCGGCGCGGCGGAAGGCTTTTAACGCCTCCGCTGCCTGACCTGACGAAAGTAAACTTCTGCCAAGGTAGAAATATGATGCACCATTTGTGATATTGGTGGCCAGGGTCTGTCCGGAAAGAGGGGCCACATCGCTCTGTATAAGCCTGTTAAACTGTGTTCCACCATAAAAGCTGATAAGCAGGCAAACTGTTGCGACTGCCATGCGCCATTCTGTGGATGCGGGGAAAAACTTCGAGCCGAATAATCTGATCGTTCGCTTGAACTGGGATTCCCGTTTTTTTCCCGGCAAGGCAGCCATTATTCTTTTTTGCAAGTCCGGCGGCGGTGTTCGATCTGGTAAATTGCGAAGTCCATACTCAAGGTACGACGTATCATCTGGTTTCATTTTCATATCGATCCCCTCCTAAAATAGACTTCAACAGGCCGATTGCCCGCGATATGCGCATCTTGGCAGCACTTTCCGAGACGTTAAAAATATCGGCTAACTCTGTGATTGGTAACTCCTGCTGGTAACGCAGAAGGAGCATTTCTCTGGTGCCATCAGGCAACGTATCGAGTGCTCGATAGAGGCTTTTCACTTCTTCCTGATCAAGCACCTTCTTTTCTTGTTGCGACCTGGTGTCAGCCACTGGCACTTCCCAGCGTAACTCAGATAATTTCCTCAGTTTCACGGAACTATTTCGTTTCCAGTCCTGGGCCTTGTTTACCGCGACAGTGTAGAGCCAAGGAAAAAATCTTCTGTCGCTGTTGAAACGATCCAGCCGATCATAAACACGAAGAAAAACATCCTGCGTTAAATCAGCAGCTTCTTGGTCAGAACGACAGGTTCGATACATAAGATTAAAAATTGGTCGTTCATACCGCGAAACGATCTTGGAAAAGTCCTTCTTATTGCCTCTGAGGATGCTGAGAACAAGTGCTTCATCACTTTCATCATAGGTGTATTTATCTTCCACGTGTCTCCTGCGTTATTCAATCTTTTAACCTTCTATACGTATGGCAAGGAAAGACGTCACATATATTGGGTTGAAATCGACAATATCGTTTTCTAAAATCTTCTTCGTATTCCTGGCTAACCTGCTATTGGCAGTCCGGTCAGGAAAAAACGTACAGCTGTCTGCTGAGACAGCTTTGCGTTCGCACCTTTCTCTGGTTGACCAAACCAACTGATACTGACTTTGTCATCCGTCAGTCCGGGGAACTTTTTCAGGAGATATTTCTTGATGCTGACGGCACGAGTACGTGCAAGCTCTCTATCTTTGTTTTGATACACAAGTACCTGCAATTTTCCTTTCGCTATGTTTAAGGCCGTGGCACCAACCACGTCAAGAGATGCGAGTGAGCTTGAGACAAGCTTTTCTGAAGCAGGCTCAAACTCAATTTTTTTTATAGTTACAGTTCTGCTGCCGAGAGAGTGATTCTCAAAAGTATAGTCACCTAACTGGTTTAAATGCTCCGTGGCCTGAATGGCCAGGTCTCCTGAAGGGTAGGTCTTGAGGTAGGCCAGCCAGCCGGTCTTTTCCTCGGATGTTCTTTTTTGTATCCGGGCTATCAAGGCCTTGTTATAGAGTGCTGAAGGGTTGGTTGGCCTGAGTGCCAGCACTTTATTATAGGTAACAAGTGCGGCATCATATGCTTTTGCCTTGAGTTGGTTGTGCCCAAGATAAATTAATGATTGAAGGTGATTAGGGTCTATTTGTAATACCCTCTGATAGCTTTTTCGCTCCTGCTTGTAATTTCCAATCTCGCCCTGAGCAACTCCTAGCCAAAAAAGATTATCCGTGGCCTTAGGATCGAGGAACACAGCTTTTTCTAAGTACGGCATAGCTTTTTCCGGCGAACTGTTTGCCAGCAGAAACCGACCGAGAAAATAATTTGCTCCAGCATCGTCTGGATTTTGAATGACTGCATTCCTGAAGGTTTCTTCCCCCAGTTTGTATTGTTTGGTCTGCAGATAACGGTGGCCCTGATAATTATTTTTTATTGCCTGGCCAACAGCGCAACCGGTTAGTAAAACCCCCAGACACACCAAGATAAGTACATTGTGTAAACGCATCTCTACTCCTTGATTAACATATTAAAACGCTTCATTTTTTCCTGAACTACCGACAGAAAGAACAACTCATTGCTACCCTCTGATTACATATACGGACCAAAAAGACAAAAGACACATAGTCCCGATGAAAATGTGCTGGGTGGGGGAAGAGGAGGGATCTGTGAATCGTCTCGAGATTTCGTAACGGTTCAGCGGGGTCTGAGAGGCTCGAAAGAGGCCTTTGGGTGTCTTTTTGTTGCAGAAATCATTTATAGATTTGTAGAACAGCCAGCATCTTTTTGCATATTTACAAAAAGATGCTGGCCATTGTTCCAAGAAAGCTCAAGCTCTTGACATAAGATGTTGGTACACATCCGAATTCTATTTTTGCAGTTTCTTCAACTCTTCATCTATAAGGACCTGGAAACCAGTAATCGTGCGTTGCTTGACTTTTCGTCCATTTACAAAAATGGTTGGAGTCCCGTTTATGCCCAGCACCTCAGCTTCCTCCATATCCTTTTTTAAGTGACTGTTAAGGAGTGCAGAAACCCTATCTTTCTTGAATTGTGCTGTATCCATACTTAAATCTTCAGCAATCTTGTCGAACGATTCCAGAGTGATCTTTTTTTCTGCAAAAAGTTTGTCGTGATACTCCCAAAATTTTCCCTGTCTATCGGCAGCGAGTGCAGCAACAGCAGCTGGCTGGGCCATAGTATTATTTTTAAGGGGGAAGTTTTTGAATACAATTTTTACTGTATCTGCATTCTGCTTGAGCACCTGCTCAAGAAGTGGCGATATTTTGCCACAGTATGGTCACTCGAAGTCTGAAAACACAGCGACAGTGACAGGTGCGTCTTTTTTCCCTTTAAACGGCGCGTCGACAGCATTTATGTCGACGACAAAATCAATTGCTAAAGTGTAGAATTGACCACTCTCACTATCGCTCATATGCAAGAACTGTCCAAGCGGATCAAGCGCAATAGAAGTTACGCCTTTATTGACAGGGATAGTGCCTTGTAATGCTCCCCTATTGTCGTACACGAGGACCTCACTGTCTTTTGTAAGAACAAAAGCATACTTACCATCTAAAGAATGAGCGATATCAATGGAAGAACTTGGTATCTGAAACTGACGAACCACCCCCCATTCGACCTTTCCATTCGTGCCCTTATCTTGCATTGCAGCAAGACTTGTTTGAGTCGTCATAATTATGCAGGCTAACCCTGCAAGAAAATATCTCGATAACTTCATAAAGTTCTCCGTGTGAATGTTCATAAATTGATTTTTTCGAAAGAAAACTACTCAAACACTTTACCCTCCATAACTATGCAACCCTGACAGCAGGAAGTTCACGCCATAATAGGTAAATATCACAGAAATAAAACCCACCAGGGCCACTATTGACATCCGGGTGCCGTTCCATCCTCTTGTATAGCGAGCATGTAAGGCGAGTGCATAGACGAACCAGGTAATAAGTGACCAGGTCTCTTTTGGGTCCCAACTCCAGTATGTCCCCCATGCAGAATTTGCCCAGATTGCTCCGGTGATTATCCCGGCAGTCAACCAGATAAAGCCGAACACCATCATCTTATAGATAATGTCGTCAATTTTTAATAAACTGACAGTTTCAGTAGTTGTTGATTCCTTTTGGGAAGAATTCTGATTACTGGAAAAATTGATTTTAAATAAATAATAAATCGCCAGTCCGCATGAAATTGCAAAAGCGGCATATCCAATAAAGCATGTGATTACGTGAGCAACTAACCAATTACTTTGTAATGCAGGCAGAAGAGGCTTAACATCTTTACCAAATTCTGCGGAATAGGAAGCATAAGCCATTGCGATAAACGCAAAAGGGAGTATGAAGCTCCCGAGAATTTTGGCCTTATACAGATGTTCAATCACAAGGTATACAGCTGCTATTGACAAAGCGAGAAATATCAAAGATTCATACATATTTGACAACGGAATATGGCCAATGCCTTGTTGATATGTTTCCATCCAACGCAAGCCAATACCTGCTGTATTTGCCCAGAGACCAATAAGAGTCGCAAATGTACCCAACATGCCAAGGCTTCTTACCTTGAAAAAGGCAAAGGCTACGTAAAAAAATGTCGCGGCTAAATAGATAAACGTCGTTACCCCTAATATCTGAGAGGAATCCATCCTATACCCTCCTTAATTCGAAAGATTTGTCAGATTGTAAGGTAGATACAATCTTCCCCACAGTTTTGAGCAATCCATGGTGGTTTTTATTACTTTTTCCACCGACAAATACGGTGGTAGTAACATCGTCATCAGTTATAGAGATCCAGATATTACGATGCGAAGTGAAGAAGCATACAAATAATCCAAATAACATTAATCCAAAGCCAATGTAGACAATCCACAAACCAGGATCTTTAACAACTTGCAGTCCAGTTGCAAACTTTTGATTTATAAGGAAAGTATACGATCCAGATTTCCTCTTTATTGATGTGGGAGCATTGTCGTTTGTGGTAAAAGTTACCGGTTCTTTATCTTCATCATCAAATAAGATCTCATAAGGACCATGCCCGTGCCCGTCTTTACTGGTTGCGACAATTTTAAAAGTAGCCTGTGCCTCATCCCAGGTATTTGCAATCTTTGTTTTTGTGCTAAATTTTTTACTCTGATTACTGAGTACTCCTGAATCTTTATCATTCTGTTTTCTGATTTGAATCGAGAATTCGTTTGGAATCTGTTGATAACTTGACTGATAAAAGGTGATTCCCTTATGGGTTAAAGGGTCATTAACAGTTATGCTCTTCTTAACAACTTCCTTTCCTTTTTCTAATATCGTTAAGTCAGATTTGTATTCTTTAGGAGTCTCATCCTTGTAATATTCAATATTGAAATCATTACAAAAAACATCAAACTGCAATGGAATTCGTTGACTATCGTCATCACGGCTGAATACAAAATCAACAGAGCTCCCCTCCGGCACCATGACAGATGCTTTGAAGCCATAAATATTGCCAATAATTGCTCCTAATACGATTATCAAAATGCTAAGGTGAACGATATAAGCGCCTAGTCTCGTCCACGCACCCCTTGCATAGAAAAACAGATAATCCTTTCCACTATCTTTCAGCTTTGCCTTGATATGAAGCTTTTCAAGCGCTTTGTTTACAGAATCAATAGCAGTTATTCTATCGCACGTAGTCTCGAACACAAAACAGTCCTGGCCCGACTTAAACTTCTCGGTGTCCAGATTAGAATTATCTTTTTTGATTATCTTTAACGTGGCTGGAAGTCTGGTATATGTGCAAACGATCAAATTCAGACAGAGCACTATCAGAAGCGCTTTAAACCAGTATGAGTAATACATATCATCGAACGCGAGGATATCGAATATTATCGCATTATTGGCCCCAAACTTTTCTATATAAAAGCTGAAAGGTTCTCCTTGAGGCAGAATTGTTCCAACAATAGAGGTTATTGCGAGCAATGAGATAATCAGAAGCGCCAACCTCACTGACGAGAGGGTTTTCCAAACATCATTATCTTTAAGTGTCATGAGATTTCCTTTATCTGGATCGTGAAATATTTTTCATTATTGTTTCACGCTATCGACAAGCTGTTGGATTGTTTGACCGGTTGATAGAGTATAATTTGGCTGTAATGAGGCGACTTTTTCCCAGGCCTTAATTGCCTCTTCTTTATTGTCCAGATCATGAAACAGAACAATACCAACATTGAATTGGGCATGAACATTATTCTGGTCTAGTTCAATCGCTTTCTTAAAAGCCTCTATCGCCTTCTCAGGTTGTTTGTTTCGTCGATACATGACACCAAGATCTGTATGGGCATTAGTGTCATCTGGCTTAATTTCCAGAATTTTTGTGTAGGCATTGATCGCCTCGTTGAAAGCACCTATTTCAAAATATGCATGGGCAAGTTTTGTCCACGACTCTACATCTTGACTATTCTCCTTCACTGTTTCTTCAAGGTGTTTGATGTGTCTCGCCGCCTCCTCTTTAGAAACTCCAGCCTGTTGATTTGCCGGAATTTGAGCAACAAGGGAAGGTATTCTGTAAGCGGAAACAACAACACCTCCTATAAATCCAATTATTAGTGAGACGGCAATTGGTACTAAATTTGACATTAATTTGTTTGGTTTTTTCATGGGGAAAACCCTTGCGTATTGATGAATTCAAAACAAAAATATCTTTCGCGAAATAGCTCACGTTTACGTGACACCCATGGCCTGCACATAGAGCGACAGACATCATAAATCACGGGATGACTATATCCAGAAATTTGAAGTGTCAGATATTCTTAATATCTTAATATAAATGAAGTTTGTGGGTGAGGTCCCACGAGGTGTGAATCAAATGATGAGGACTGTGGATTTGATTGATTTTTCAGTGGCGAGAACAGGGAGGGAAAACTCATTTCTTCGAAGATACTTAGAAATCGTTACAGATTCATAAATTGGTGATGGAAAGTGGATATCGGTTGAGGTTGTTATTGGTGGTAGATCTGCTGTTGTATCTTGATTATGGATCCCGGTAAGGACGATGTCTTGAAATGTGAAATCAAAGCATGCTTGACAGTCATTCTCGTCCGGGGTGTTTCTTTGTTCCTGAATAAAGACAGATGAACAATCATCTTGAGAGAGATGGCAACTATTGAATTCCATGGGAAAGTCAACAGACACATCGCCGACATCAAGACACAACGCATTTTCAGCGCTGCTCAAGGCACTGAGAAAAAAACAACCAATGGTCATGATGACCATGTATGTCTGTTTTGAAACTAACTGTCGTAACATGATTTCCGGTTATTAATTTGGGTCAAGACTATCATCGGACGCTATTTAAGCAGATTAAAATACAATTGGCAATAAATTACCACATTGTAGTAGGGGAAATATTTTTATCATCAAGGGTACCACGGACGTTCGTGCGTAAATAGGGTCCACTTCAACGTTACCGCAACATTTTATGATGGTCTTATATCTTTTTGAAATAAGCGATCGGCATCTTTCTGTTGAAACCCTCGTTTTATGATTTTGTCCGCAGTCGATTTTATATCATATGGAATCCGTTTAGCTTCCAAACTGTTCTGGACAATATCCCAAATTACATATCCCGCTCTTGAATCACCGTCCCTTGGCTGCCCCACGCTACCTACGTTGACGATGTAACGGATGTTTCCATCAAGTTTAACAGGAAGATCGGCCAAATCGTAAAAACCTACAGCTTCACCATTATAGCTGATTAACATCAGTTTATGCGTATGACCAACAAAGGCTATTTTGTTATTGTATGATTTGAAAATATTTTCTGCTTCACGAATAGACAAGTAATTCAAGTATGTTTCACATGAGGTCGGAGGACACCCATGTACAAAAAGTGCCTTCTTAAAGACTCGAAATTCTGGAAGTTTGCAGAGATATGAAAGCGATGCAGGTGTTAAAAACTTCAATGTATGTTCAATAGATTTACGAGCACTCTCTGAGAAGAAAAATCGGCAGGTATTGTCCAACGCTGCTTGTTCGTGGTTTCCCAGTATATTCAGAATGTTTCGCTGTTTAATTAGTGCCTGGCAGAAAACTCCCAATTTTCAAAAAATTCGTGCCAGCGCAGATAC
>CBDTUM010000073.1:0-20701 GCA_965363495.1 uncultured Desulfopila sp. | reverse complement strand
GTTTTTTATAAAACAAAAGCCCCAGCAGATTTCTGCTGGGGCTTTTGTCGTTTTAATACTCTATGGTTGTGTCGATCTCGTTTTCATATTCGCCGGCAAACTCCATTAAAGCAAAAAATGCACAATCCGCTATCTGCGCCCTCCCCTTCAGGTCCGGCAGTTCAATGATAAATGCGCACTCAACAATGTCACCGCCTAGTTTTTTAACGAGCTTGACCGTTGCCCCGATAGTCCCGCCAGTAGCAATAAGATCGTCAATGATGACCACTTTTTCACCTTCAATTATTGCGTCTTTGTGAATTTCCATTGTCCCCGAGCCATATTCCAGAGTATAGATCTCTTCAATAGTTTCATGGGGTAATTTACCTTTTTTTCGCACCGGAACAAAACCTATGCCCAATTTATAGGCTAACACTGCCCCAAAGACAAAGCCTCTGGCATCAATACCGACAATCTTTTCAATATTTTTATTCCGATACCGTTCATAAAAAATATCGCAGGTTTCTCTAAAAGCAGAACTGTCACTCATTAACGTTGTTAAATCCCGAAAAATAACCCCGGGTATCGGCCAGTCGACAATACTCCGTACACATTTTTTTAAATCCATCACTTTCCTCTGTTTGCCTTCTTTATTGAAATTGTTCTATCACTTTCACCAGAAGCCGTTTGACATTGTCTGCGTTTTGCTGAAACACGGCGAGGATTTCATCCCAGGTAACTGGTTGTTCATCGATCTTCCAGCAATCATAATCTGTAGACATAGCGACTGCTGCGTAAGGGATTTCAGCCTCATTGGCGAGCATCACCTCAGGTGCCGTCGACATATTTATAACATCTGCACCCCACAGCCGAAACATGTGCGATTCCGCAATGGTAGAGAAACGCGGACCTTCTATAGTGACCACACATCCCTTTCTATGGATATTCAAACCAAGTGTCTGGCCAGTATCATATAATGCGCCACGCAATCCTGCATCAAAAGGCGTGGCCATAGCGGTATGGTGGACACCATCAGCAAAAGAATCAAAGAAGGTGTTTTTTCTGAATCGGGTGAAATCTATAAACTGATCAAGAATAACTAAATGCCCACGATCAATTTCCGCCTTGAGGCTCCCACAGGCCGTTGTGGCTATTATATGGGTGACACCCACCTGTTTAAGAGCCATAATATTAGCTCTATTATTCACCTCTGCAGGGCTGTACTGGTGTTTTCGACCATGTCGAGCCAAAAGTACAGTTTCAACCCCGCCAATCTTACCGGTCATCAATGATGACGAAGGTTTGCCATACTCGGTATCTACTCGCATCGCTTGCGGTTCAAGCAAAATATCCGGATCATCAAGCCCGGACCCACCAATAATACCAATTTTCACCATATCTCTCCCCTATAACACGTATGAAGCATATAATGCATACGCATGCATTGCACTTTATTCCCATTTTTTAAACCAGTCTACTCTATCGAACTCCCTATACAGGTGCAACTTTTTTATAAACTAGACAACGTACAGCATCTCCTGTATTTATTGACATTCCGCAATTTTTGGCAATATTTTGGCGTGATATTCGCAATTTTATTAGATGGATTTTTAAATGTGGCTTAACCGAAAAACAAACCAGATTAGGAAAAATGGAGGGTTACGTCCTCTTATCTTCCTTCTGATCGTGATAATTACTGACCAATATACAAAATTTCTGGCAGGAAAGATCCTCGTAACAACTGGTGAAGTGACATATTTAAACAGTTTTTTTAAATTTACCTTCATCCAAAATTATGGTGGTTTTCTAGGGGTAGTCAATAATTTTTCCGAAAGCAGTCGATTTTTCCTTCTTACTATCTGCGTCTCTGTGCTTCTTCTTGGTTGTTTGCTGTATCTTTTCAGTTTCAACAGAAAAACATATCGCTATGATATGCCTCTAGCCTTTGTGACCGGCGGTGGTGCTGGTAATCTTCTAGATCGACTGCTGCACAATGGAGGAGTCACTGACTTTGTAAGTCTTGGAGTGGGCAATTTCCGAACAGGTATTTTCAACCTCGCTGATATCTCTATTCTTATCGGATCGTTTATCCTCGGGTACACATTTTTTTCTTCTTCCTCCGTTCAAAAACAACTGCCCAGAACAACCCCATAATATTTTTCTCGCGCTTTTCTTAAACGTTTTATGTATAAATACCAACGTATAGTCGTTTGCTTTACCCTTGGAGGCCCTGCCTCAAATTTTTAACCCCGGTTGATGGGAAACAAGCCGGGATTCTGTGCAGTGTTCCTTGAGGAGTGTAAGTGCCTTGGTGGTATATTCACATTATTAGTGTTAAAAGTACTCTTCATTTTCTTGTTTTTTATTAAGAAGTTACGGAGCAAGTCACTAACCCCGCCAAAAAGCTTTGCGGGATAAGTTCCTTAACGAAATAATGTTCTTGTAAAAAGCACAAGAACATTATTTCTAGGTCACTAATACGTACAATTTTATTCACGGAGTTCTAAAATGTTGAAGGTAGGCTTTATAGGTTGGCGAGGAATGGTAGGTTCTGTTCTCATGGAAAGAATGCAGACTGAAAAGGATTTCCAAGGATTTGAATCGATCTTTTTCACAACTTCTCAAGTGGGACAGGACAGCCCCGATGTCGGTTCCGGCTCAGCACCTCTTGAAGATGCCATGGATATGAACCGACTGGCAGAAATGGATATCATCGTCTCCTGCCAAGGCGGAGGATACACATCGAAAATATATGAGCCGCTCCGCAGCAAATGGAACGGTTATTGGATAGACGCAGCGTCGACTCTCAGAATGAACAACGATGCCATTATTGTTCTTGATCCTGTGAACCGATCGGTGATCGACAATGCACTCACTAAGGGGATCAAAAATTATATCGGTGGGAACTGCACGGTCTCGCTGATGATGATGGCGCTGGGCGGTCTTTTTCAGCACCAGTTAATCGAGTGGATCAGCTCTATGACCTATCAGGCTGCAAGTGGCGCCGGCGCACAAAACATGCGTGAGCTGATCAGCCAGATGGGTGAACTTCATACCGGCGTCAAGGATCTTCTTGCCGATCCTTCTTCTGCTATTCTCGATATTGACAAAAAAGTTACCGAAAAACTCAACGACGGTTCACTCACTATGGCCAATTGGGGAGTCCCCTTGGCAGCCAGTCTTATCCCATGGATTGATGTGCCGGTTGCCGGCGGCCAATCCAAGGAAGAGTGGAAAGGCTTCTCTGAAACCAATAAAATTCTGGGCAACAGTGCTGACCGAATAATCCCGATAGATGGGCTCTGTGTTCGCATCGGCGCAATGCGCTGCCATTCTCAGGCACTTACTATCAAACTGAGGAAAAATATCAGCATAGAAGAAATCGAGCAGATCATTGCCGGCCACAATGAATGGGTCAAGGTCATTCCCAACAACCGACAAAGCAGTTCCGAAGACCTCACTCCGGTAAAAGTATCCGGGACTCTTACCGTTCCGATCGGCCGAATTCATAAAATGAATATCGGCGAAGAATATTTGACTGCTTTCACTGTTGGCGATCAGTTACTCTGGGGCGCTGCCGAACCGGTTCGACGTATGCTGAAAATAGTACTTGAATATTTGTAACTATTCAGCAGCACCCCATCTGTGCACGATCAGTCCGCCCAGCATACAAGTGTATAGCTGATCGACCTGCTTGTGCACACTTGGAACACTGCTGAACAGTTAGAGTCCGTAATATTATCAGGTTTTCAGCACCTACCTGAATAGTTACGAATATTTGCAATAAGAATGGCGTACAATAATTAAACAATAAAACGAGTCTTTTTCAGCTCGAAAAGACCCGTTTTTGTATTCTCTTCCACCCGCGCTAGCCAATAAAATTCAGCAACAGACGCTCCACGCTGATATTGTGCTGTTGTGTATTACTCAGGTCGACCATATATTGATCGTTTTTATCCAGGGTTTTACCAATCCTTGACGTAGTAATTTTTATTTTTGGCCTGTCGATATGCTCGCCCACCTCAGTCACCATCCCTTCCCTTCTATCAGAGAGCCTAACGTAGGTACCAGGAGGATAGAGCCCCACCATTGAGATAAAAGCAGCCATCAACCCCGGATGAAAACCACCCTTGTCGGCAAGCATTATAGTATATGCACCTTGCGGATCTAAGGCCTCCTTATACGGTCGGACTGCGGTCAGAGCCTCGAAGACATCACAGATCTGCAGTAACGATGTCACTGGATGCCGAACTGCCCAGATCGGTTGCTTTGGATAACCACCACCATCATGGCGAATGTGATGCCCCCAACATGCGGCCAGATCAAGTGCAGAAATGTCCTTTTGCTCGGAGAGAATCTCAGCCCCTGTCTTTGGGTGCTCACGAATAACTGCAAACTCCTCCGCGGTCAGTTTGCCTTTTTTGAGAAGAATTTCATCAGGGATTCTACTTTTTCCAATATCATGCAAAAGGGCGGCAGAGCCTATTGCCAGCAGATCCTTTTCGGACCATTGCATTGCTGATCCTAAATAGACGGCAAGAGAGGCTACACGGACGGAGTGGCCTACCGTATAACTATCGTAGTCGGCATAATGAACATGCTGCATCACATCGGCAAAACTCGAATGGATATAGCGCAGCATAAATTCGCTCACAGAACGGGCTTTACTTATATCTATGGCCCGGTCGAATGCGGCGTCTCCATAGGCGTTTGAGACAACATCGTACAACTCTTGATATAGAAAGGTTGGTGACGCCATCCCTTTACCGACGGCCTCTCCCTCCCAAGCCTTGCTTGTGTCGCGCTTTATATCGCCGACCTGATCTGAAAACGCCTCTGCAATTCTGATATTTTTGATGCCGCTATTGGTGAAAAGTAAGCGTGCATCACCGATTGTTTTAACAGGTATTCCACGAAGAGCGGTGATATCGAAAAATTTCTGCAGATCGCCAATACCGATTCCTCTACGGAGGGCAAAGCCTCCGCAAAAGAGTATCTCGGCAAATTGAATTAACTGTTTACCGGTTACAGAGGGCCCGAAAACACGTTTTCCTTCAAAAATAAAGAATCCGTCTACAATACCAATAAAAAGCTCATCGGCGCCGGTCGATCGGAAATGCTCGTTTGCCAGATCAATAATTTCAGATCCATAGGAATTTACCCGGGGATGGTCAGAAAAATAGAGCTTTCTATTCGCCATCCCTTTACATAGCAGCATTATAATATTGTTAACATTATCTATCATAGCCATCCATACTCTAGAGCAATTCCGACAAAGATGGTCGTTTAAGCGATTTCAAGGTCGTCTCGGCTGCGATTCGACAGTTTCTCGGCCACGTCGGCAATAAACCCATTTTCCTTTCTTTTACTATTTTTCGGAGCATATCCTGCACACCTTCGACATACAAATCAGCTGTTGCCGCAATAGTTTTCAGGAGCCAAGGCTGTTCCTTTTCTTCTTCGGAAATATTTTGCAAAAACTCCACAATAATCTGGCCAGCTGCCATCTTCAAAGCAAGTGGCGGTTCCTTTAGATGTGCTTGAGCCAAATAAGATCGGAAGAAATCAAGGTGGACTGACCTGGTGAGATCTAACAGAGGACCTATTGCTTCAAAAAGAAAGTCTTGCGGTTTATCCCGAAGGCTGGAATAGACAATTTCGACGACAATATCCTTAAGGGAGGTTTCAAAAAGAAACGCAAAGAGCTTATAGGAAAAAATATACTTCGGCTTGAAGACACTTAAGGCCACTTTTTTTTCCTGGAAGGCATCCATCTCTTCCAATTGAGAACAAATCTTCCTCATACTGTCAATATGCACTCGCGATACAATTTGAGTTGCTTTAAGAAAATCTTCTCCGTTCCCTGTCCTGCCAACCACAAGCAACTCATTGACCAGAAAGGACCAGAGCGGTACCTGCACTGTCGCAGGAATTTGACTCCAGAGCCCGACAATAAACGCCACAGAGTCGAGATGTTCAGAATTTCGCAAGCTATGCAGCACCAGAGTGAGCAAATATCGAAAATATTTTATATCTTCTGCATCGGCAAAATGTATAATGCCGGCGGTCAGCACTTCTTTTCCCCTCTCGTTCAGATTGCCAGCCAAAATCGTTTTCAGTTTCTGTTCAAGATTTTCATTAAGCTGCTCATTAACGTTAGGCGAAATCAATTGAAGAACAATAGACAATTCTTCACTATTATCCACCGAAGTAATCTTTTCCAAGACTCTGACAGGGATTTTATTCTCATAAATAAATTTTTCCAGATCAGAAACAGTCATTTTTTGGTCATCTTCGAGTAATTGACGCAGCTTTTTCTGCGGAATCACCTTCTCGCTCTCCGCTTCTTTATTATCAGTGTTTCTGCCCGTCAAATGAGACAATAAAAATTTAATTGTTTCCTTGGATTTTTTGTCGGTAAGACTCAATTCCAGGTTATTAAAGATAGACCCGATAACATTGATGTCACTGTTGGCAATTGCCTCATACTGCTTTTTATCCATTGAATACGAACCAGTGACTATCTTGTACAAGAGTGCTTGCACATCACTCCATGTAGCATTGGGAGAACCTTCAATCACGTTCGTTTTCTTCCCTTCTTGCGGTTGTGATAATTTTTCAAGAAAGGCTCGACATTGTTCGACCTGTGGCCTATTCAATCCCTGCTCGCCAAGGGCAAGACAGATTTCATTGAGGTTGTCCGCAAAATCCTTATCCAGGCTCTCATTGACAATAGATTTCTCATAGACCAAAAACTCCTGTTGCTCCAGACGGATACCATCCGGTAGATCCGCAACATCAAATGTGATAAACGATTTCGTACTCTCGAGCTGCATACGCCAGGCCAACAATTTCTTGATAAAAAACAGCAGATGCTTGACCGTTATGGATATTTGCAGCTCAATGGAGCGGATGCCTATCTTCTCAAACAACAGGTATAAATCTTTTACTGACGTCGAATTTTCTGGTAACGTTATTTTTTCAATCAGGAGACAATTACGGCCAACCGAAATTGTCACACTCCCCAAAGTCGGAGATATTTCGCGCAGATGCCGAATACATTTCTCTGCCGACTGGTCCAGTACAACATGACCTGTCGGATAATATATCCCTACCTTGAATATCCGGTACAAAGCTTCGATAAATGAGACAAGTTTCTTTTCGGAAAATAAAGGAACACTATTTTGGGGGGATTCAGCTTTATTCATCCAGCAATCCGAAATAATTTTTAATAATCATGCAGCAGAACCGAATCGAGTTTGTGATCAGTTCGTCAACTTACCACCGGCATAACTCATGGGCATCTCGTGTGCATCTTCGGCACCAGAACTTCCATCTGATTGCTGATGACATGAACACATAACGAATGAGAACAAGACCGGGTTTTTGGGGTTTCGGGTGAATTGTGGCAAATGGTAAATATTCGGATTTAACCACCTCTCTTCTTTAGATTACTGCTTATTGATAGACACTACAACTTTCTTTCCAGGAGTTACGCCTGAGATCGGACCATTGCAAGGCTCTCTTCAGCTGGACATCTAGAGATAATACACTAAAACTCAGGCAAAAATCAAAGCAGGGTTACCAGATAGCATATCAAGTTCTTAGGCATTGAGGAAATGAAGCAGATAGAGAGCCAAGGTATATGTGGCCAGCGAGCAAAGGGTTGAGAGCATGATGATGGCCCCGGAAAGTTCAGCATCGCCTTTAAGCTGCTGCGCCATGATATAAGCCGCCGTTGCAGTCGGTGTACCAGCCAGCAGGACTCCGATAGCCAGATCCTGACCACGAACCCCGAACAGAACGAGGATAATGCCGGCAAGCACGGGCGAAAGAACGACCTTAAAACAAGTTGACAGGGCTGCAACCCCAAGATCTCCTTGCAATTTGCGAAATGAAAATGACGCACCAATGGAAATAAGAGCTAAAGGGAGCGACATTCCGGTGACGATTCCTAATGCTCTATCGACTATCTGCGGCAAAGGCAGCGCCAGATAACTCCAGACGATCCCACAAAAAGAAGCCAGAATGAGTGGATTGGAGCAGATCTGTTTTACCCAGAAAAATTTGCCGATGCTAGAAGCATCTCGACGATTCGGCAGAAGTAATGCCACCACCGAAAGAAAATTGAACAAGGGTACCATGAAACCAAGTAAAATGCCGGCAACGGCAAATCCCTCCTCACCATAGGCATTATAGACAATAGCCAGACCAATATAGGCCAGATTGCCTCGAAACGCGCCCTGGCAAAATGTTCCGTGTACTGAAGGATGATAGTCACGAAAGCTACCGTAGCCATAGCTCATAACAAAAATAACCAGGGTGCTTATAACGAGACCTGCAAGCAGTGGTCCGTTGAAACTCATCAGAAAATCAGCCGTGGCAATTTTATAAAAGAGCAAGGCTGGCAGAGCGATATAATAGATCAATCGGTTGAGACTGAATAAAAAATCACCGTTCACGAGCCCGGTCCTTTTTAAGCTGAAGCCAAGCCCGATTACCAGAAAAACTGGTAAAACAATAAGAAATATTTCTGAATTCATGATCTTGCACCACTATTCAATTTTACCTTGAATGTCGTTGGCAATGTTGTCGTTGGAACATCATCAAAGATTAACTCCTTGCACAATCCCAAAAATCATAGCACTATCCTTTCTTCAAAACCGCTTGCCGGAGAACAATTCGGCAGAATCGTATAACTGTAAACGATTACCCACATGTTATAAATTTTATTCCTTACCATCGGACATACCATGACACAGTCAAAAACCGAAGCTCTGTTGAAGAAAATTAACTACATTGAAGCCGATGTGGAAATACAGAAACAGATTCTCTTCTCTATTCCCTCGAATCAAAAAGAAGAAATGAAAGTTACCATTACTCTGATCGCCGCCAGGAAAGAGGAGATTGAGGTGCTGCGGCAAGAACTGCGAAAACACGATCCTGAAGAATTTGCTCGAATAGTTATCTTTGAAAAGGCGGTAGCCGAATTCAAAAATATAGCCCAAGACACTCCTTTCCAAGCAGTTATCAACCGAAATGTCGATGAAGAGTGTTCCCTAGCCCTACAAAATGGTGACAGGGTGGAGTGTCTGATCAAGGCCTGTGACCATGACGGTACCTGGACGATCATAACTATAGAGGGGGAAATAAAGCAATTTCCACCAGCAGCTGTCGCTGAAAAACTTCCCGAAAAAACCGAATTTGGCTACTGACCAGCCCTGTCTCTTAAACAGAGCTGCCATACCGGTACATTATCCCTTTCAAGGTGCTGTCACGATTTTCAACAGAATTCGTTTACCGGCACACATTGAAACTATCTGAAAAATTGAATCATTGCCAATCTTTTTAAAATCCGATAATATCGCAAGATCCACATACGGATACGCAAGAAGTACCAGTAAATCAATGCAGCGTCTTGTAGATTAAAAGCAATTGATAAACATAGATTTTCATGGTACCAATTTGCTGTTGCTGATTCAGTTCAAATGGTCATGGGTGTGGCGAGCCCATATCGTATCAACTTGGTCTACTGGAGAATTGTCTATGATTCATTCAGCATGTTGTTCTTCCTCTCATCGCACTTATATCCGATTCCGGTTGTTGGTTTCTCGAAGTATATTTTTTTTGTTGTTCCACCAAAAAAAATGAATTCCGTTTTTTAAACTTGGCTCAAACCGAGCCTCAATCTAACAAAGGAGTTAATCATGGTTTTAGATCCTACGAAACATGCAGATTGGGAGATTGCGCAGGACGCTGAAAAAACGATGTTGACGATCTATGAGATCGGCGAGAAACTTGGATTGACGAAGGAAGAATTACTTCCCCAGGGGCATTACATTGCAAAAATTGATTTCCGTAAAGTTCTTGATCGCTTGAAAGACAAACCAGATGGGAAATACATCGATGTCACGGCGATTTCTCCAACCCCCCTAGGTGAGGGAAAATCAACTTCTTCCATGGGCCTCGTTCAGGGTCTCGGCAAGATAGGAAAAAGTGTTTGTGCCGCTATTCGCCAACCGTCCGGTGGCCCTACCATGAACATTAAAGGTTCTGCAGCTGGTGGTGGACTTGCCCAGTGTATTCCGCTTACTCCTTTTTCTCTGGGCTTCACCGGTGATATCAATGCCATCATGAATGCCCATAACCTCGCCATGGTAGCTCTTACTTCCCGTCTGCAGCATGAAAGAAATTACACCGACGAGCAGCTTGAAAGATTGTCTGGCATGAAACGCCTTGATATTGATCCGACCAACGTTGAGATGGGTTGGATTATGGATTTCTGTTGCCAGTCACTCCGAAACATCATCATTGGTATTGACGGTGTGAACGGCAAATCTGATGGTTTCATGATGAAATCTAAATTTGGTATTGCTGTGTCGTCAGAAGTTATGGCTATTCTTTCTATTGCCACAGATCTTAAAGATATGCGTGAAAGAATGGGCAAGATTGTTGTCGCCTATAATAAGAAAGGAAAACCAGTTACCACCGAAGACCTCCAGGTCGCCGGTGCAATGACTGCATGGATGGTCGATGCCCTCAATCCTTCACTTATACAAACCCTTGAAGGCCAGCCGGTTATCGTTCACGCCGGACCTTTTGCCAATATTGCTATTGGGCAGAGTTCCATTATCGCTGACAGAATTGGTCTGAAACTCGCTGATTACCACGTCACCGAATCTGGTTTTGGTGCCGATATCGGTTTTGAGAAGTTCTGGAATCTCAAATGCCGTTTTTCTGGCCTTAAACCGGATTGTGCTGTTGTCGTTGCAACTATCAGAGCACTTAAATGCCACGGCGGTGCACCTGTTCCTGTTCCAGGTAAAGCAATGCCAGTTGAGTATAGTACAGAAAACGTTGATTGGGTTGCAGCAGGATGTGGAAACCTGATTCACCACATCCGAAACGTCCGTAAGGCAGGAATTGCTCCTGTTGTTTGTATCAACGCTTTTTATACCGATACCGATGCAGAAATTGCCAAGGTTCGTGAACTGTGTGAGGCCGAAGGTGCCCGTGTTGCGCTCTCTCGACATTGGGAGAAAGGTGGTGATGGCGCCATCGAGTTCGCTAAAACCGTCGTTGAAGCGTGTGAGGACAAAAGCGAATTTAAATTTCTTTATGAACTTGATATGCCAGTCAAAGAGAGAATCGAGCTCATCGCCAAAGAAGTATATGGTGCTGACGGTGTAGACTATTCTGCGGCTGCCAATACAGCCCTTGCCAGAATCCAAGCTGATCCCAAGCTCGCAGGGATGGGTATATGTATGGTGAAAACACATCTTTCATTATCTGATAACCCTGCACTCAAAGGTGTACCTACTGGCTGGCGTCTGACCATCAGGGAAGTTCTCACCTATGGTGGTGCTGGTTTTATCGTGCCTGTCGCAGGTGCGATCAGCCTCATGCCTGGAACCAGCTCAAATCCTGCCTTCAAGCGAGTCGATGTTGATGTCGAAACAGGTAAGGTTGAGGGCGTATTCTAAAATACCCCTTTTTGAGAAAGCCCGTTTGGGAGAATGCATTCTCCCAAACGGGCGGAGCATTACTCTCGATACTACAACTCGACATTTATTATAGGAGCTTACATAAAAATGACTGCTGAAATTATTAGTGGTACTGAAATACGCAAAGCAATTCTCGCAGAAGTTACACAGGAAGTGGCTGACATGAAAGCCAAGCACGGTATAGTGCCTGGTCTTGTCACCATCCTTGTTGGCAGCAGCCCCGCATCAATCAGCTATGTAACGTTGAAGGTAAAAACTGCCATAAGCTGTGGTTTTCACGAGATTCAGGATGACCAGTCAGTGGATATCTCCGAGGCCGATCTTTTAGGGTTGATCGATAAATATAATAAGGACCCGAATATTCACGGTATTTTGGTTCAATTGCCTTTACCAAAGCACATTGACGACAAAAAAGTTCTCAATGCCATCGATCCGGATAAAGATGTCGATGCCTTTCACCCTGTCAATGTCGGACGACTGATGATTGGTGGAGACGCTGTCCGCTTTTTGCCTTGCACTCCGGCTGGTATCCAGGAAATGATTGTCCGTTCCGGGACCGAAACATCGGGCGCGGAAGTGGTTGTTGTCGGACGTTCTAATATTGTTGGCAAACCGATTGCCATGATGATGGCCCAGAAAGGTGTTGGGGCCAACTCGACAGTAACCATCGTTCATACCCGCACAAAAGACCTCGCTAGCCATTGTAAACGTGCGGATATCCTCATTGTTGCTGCTGGTGTGCCGGATCTGGTAAAACCGGAATGGATCAAACCCGGTGCCACCGTTATTGATGTTGGGGTTAACCGTGTCGGCATGAACGAAAAAACCGGCAAAGCCATCTTGAAAGGCGATGTCGACTTCGAGAAAGCCAAAGAAATCGCCGGCAAAATCACCCCCGTTCCAGGTGGTGTTGGGCCGATGACCATTGCCATGTTGATGAAGAACACCCTCACCTCTGCCAAAAAGAGTCTGGGAATATAACTACATAGCCAGAACAACCAGGTTAAAAGCTGTAAACAAGAAAGCGGAGGAAACGAACATGTCGTTTCCTCCGTTTTCATTTATAGTACAAAAACGCTGATTACTCTATATCAATGGTGGTGATGGCCATGGTGGTGATGGTGATCTTCCTCCTTATCCGCTTTGGCACCTCCAGCTGCATCCAGCGCTTTGCTCAACTGGGCATTGACGGTTGCCATAGTCTGCACCGCCTCGGCAATCTGGTCTGCCAATGCAACCTGACCTTCATCGTTCATAGTCTGTTGCCATTTTTCGAATTCTTCCACATGCCCCTTATTGTGCTCTATCCAATGTTGCAGCATTACGCGCAACTTCTCAACATTATCCATTCTCTCTCCAGTTGGTAGTGCTTCTCGCTTGACTCTCCTATTTCCTCATAACAAGAAAATACAATACTAGTCAAGTTGATGCAAAAAAACCTTCCCGCCGGAAAAATCGATACGGCGGATAGCAACGCCCATAAACTCCTGAGCTCCCTCAAACAAAGTAGTTATTTTCAAACCCTTCTCAAGAACTTCAAGCGTGGTCACATTTTCAAGAAGCAATTCATCCACACCATTTTTCTCCATAAACACGCTAGTCTGACACATTGAAAAACCTCGATTTTACTTTAAGTACGGCCTGTTAATCTACTACAGGTCTGGGGTAAAGCCCGGCTCTCTCAACTATCTCAGGGACTTTCTCTTCCCATTCTATAGCCATGATATGAAAACCGTGCACTCCAGTACATTCCTTTAACCTCTGAATGGCTTCGACTGCAATAGTTATACCTTCTTCGGCCTGCTTGTCTTTTGGAACACCCGACAGACGCTTTATCAACTCGGCAGGAACGTCCATCCCAGGAACCGCTCGAGCCATATATTTTGCCATACCAACCGATCGCATGGGCGTAATGCCTGGCATGATAAAAACCTTCTCGTGCAGTCCCCGTTCAACGACCCCCTTCATCCACAATTCAAACTTCTCGAGATTGTAGACGCATTGGGTCTGAATGAATTCAGCACCAGCGGCAATTTTTTTTGCAAGTCTTGGCACTCTAATGTGAAACGGATCGGCAAACGGGTTGGCAGCAGCACCAACAAACAACTTGGGTGGTACTTTAATCTCATCTCCACCAAGAAACTTGCCTTCATCACGCATATATCTAACAGTCTGGATAAGCTGCATAGAATCAAGATCAAAGACGTTCTGCGCACTGGGGTTGTCGCCAAAACTCTGATGGTCACCCGACAGACACAACATGCTGTTGATGCCAAAAGAAGCCGCGCCGAGAATATCACTCTGCAAGGCAATCCGGTTTCTGTCTCTGACAACCATCTGCAGAACAGGTTCCAATCCCTCGTGTTTCAGATGGATGCAGGCGGCCAAACTACAGAGCCTGGTGACTGAGGTTTGATTATCAGTGATATTAATACAATCGACATGATCTTTAATAAGATGACCTTTCTTGATAATGCCAGAAGGGTCACTGGATCTTGGAGGCCCACATTCGCTGGAAACGGCCATATGGCCATTCTTTAAAACCTTTTCGAGTTTACTGTTTGTTTTAATTTCCACGATTAAAAGTCCTCCAGCTTAAATGATCGAGGTCCGCCTGCGCGATCTTTTGACCAATCTTTAATAGGGACTAATTTCTCATAATCAGCCATTCTTCCTAGGGCTTCCAAGCGATCCACAACCAATTGCCAGGCACAGTCAATATCTTTGGAAATTTCACATTTGCCATTCGACGAACCACCACAAGGGCCATTGAAAAGCCTTTTGCAACAACGGCTGACCGGACAGATGCCACCGGTGACGCCAAGAACGCAGTCGCCGCAGGCTTGGCATTTTTCAGTGAAGAAACCATCTTTTTGCACATCGCCCAAAAATGTCGTATTCAAAGCTGGATAGACAGGAGTCTTGATGTATTTTTCAGCAACAAACTGGACCCCTATGCCACAAGCGAGGCTGAGTACAGCTTCCGATTCATCGAGTAATTCTTTGGCCGAGTCAAAAAACGGATGCTCGCATTGTCTTTCGATGCCACTGTTTTTTATGTCAATCTCAAGACCTTCCTGTGTCGCCCTCATGCGAAGAAGCGAAGCCAATATTTCTGCCTCTTTATTGCCACCCTGATGACAGACGGCAACACAGGTATTGCAACCAAAAACGGTCAATTGCTTGTGTTCTTTAACCATATTCCATATTTCGTCAAACGGTTTTTGCTCGCCTATTATCATAGCTTCTCCACTCCTTCATCGGTAAACGGTATTTCCGCTGGAAATATTGTCAGGCAGTTTGTTTTTCAATCTTCTCAGCCTGTTTTTTTTTTTGAAGTGCAAACCATAGAGGTGATGGCCCCATTGTAATGATTTTTTTGGTGAATTCAGTACAAATCTCAGCCCACCTCGGACCCTGGGCAGCCGAGAGATTATAAAATTCAACCCTCTCGGGATTTATCCCGAGCATATACAGCTTCTTCTTGACTTGATTGACTCTTTTTACAGCATTGAAATTTCCTTCCAGGAAATGACATTGTCCCTCCAGTCAGCCTGCGGCAAACACTCCATCAACACCTCTTTCGAAGGCACGCAGGAGATAAATTTGATCGAGTTTTCCGGTGCAGGGTAGTCGCACCACTTTAACATTTGAGGGATAGGATAACCGCATTACACCAGCCAGGTCAGCTGCCGCAAAGGCACAATAGTGACAGGCAAAAGCAATGATATTTGCCCTCCAGTCTACCGGAATCTCTTGTACTTTTTCCGGGCTTTTCGGTTCTTCAATTTTTTCTGTGTCAATCGCCATTATTCTTTCCTTCTGTAGAATCTGAATAATTGCAAGCACCAAACTCTGATAGCTCTATCTTAAAATTATCGGGATGTTTCTTGTCAGTGCATTTCGGTTACCGAATCTATCATGGCTAACATTTGGTCATCACGAAAATAATTAACCTGATAGGCCTTGGCGGGACAGACGCCGGCACAAATGCCGCACCCGGTACACTTTACTTCATTATGACTTACACGTCCGTCCTCATCAATAAACGGGGCACCAAACGGACACTTTTTAACACAAGCCAGACAAGACATGCAGAGATCCCGGTTATGCTTGGAAATTACCCCGGAAACGGTCAGACTCTTTTGTGACAACAGAGCCCCGACCCGACCCGCTGCAGCAAGAGACTGGCTAATTGTTTCTTCGAGATTTTTTGGTGCATGGACAAGACCTGCCAGGAAATAGCCTTCAGTAGGAAAATCGACCGGCCGAAGTTTGACATGGGCTTCCAGCAAAAAGCCTTCAATATTGCATGTCAGTTTTAATTTTTTGGCAAACTCATCACCATCTGGCTGCGGTCGTAAACCTGTTGACAACACCAGATAATCCGCATCAATGACCATTTCTTTGCCAAGCACCTTGCCTGCCAGAGTAACTTTGACCTTGTCTTCTACCACCTCAACCTGCGGCTTTTCGTCTGGAGTATACAAAAAGAACAACACACCGAGATCTCTTGCCCGGCGATAATAATCTTCTTTGAGACCATAAGCTCGCATATCACGGTAGATGACCACTACTTCTGCGTCAGGTGCTTTTTCCTTGATGGCGATGCTGTTTTTTAAAGCATCCTGGCAACAGATGCGTGAGCAATAGTTATTCGGGTCCTCCCGAGAGCCCACGCACTGAATCATAACATAACATTTATCATTTTCAGGACCTTTGTCTGCAAGTACTGTCTCGAGTTCGCGTTGCGTGATGATTTTGTCAGATTGACCATATGCATATTCAACGGGACTATACTCTTCACCGCCTGCAGCAATAAGCAGTGCGCCGTGGCCGACAGTCTCTTTATCGGCAAGTGTGCTCACAAAATTGCCGACAAAGCCGTCAATTTTTTCAACTGTGGTGCCCAGATGCACTTTAATGGCGGCATTTTTTTCCACCTTGTCAACTACGTCTACCAGGAAGGACTGCACGTCGTCTCCTTCCAGATTGGCTCGAACATTTCTCAGCAATCCACCCAGAGCGTCAGCTCTTTCCACCAGATGCACGCCATACCCCTGCGCAGTCAGTGACAGCGCAGCAGTCATGCCGGCTATTCCTCCGCCAATTATCAGAGCTGTATGATTAACACCGACCGAAGCGGAACTCACCGGCACCAGTAGCTTGGTTTTGGCAATGTTCATATTGACGATTTCTATCGCCTTATGCGTAGCGTTTGCATTATCGTGCATATGACACCAGGAACACTGTTCACGGATATCAGCCAGTTCAAAAAGGAATTTATTCAAGCCGACTTCGCGGATGGTATCCTGAAATAATGGGCCATGCGTCCGCGGAGTACATGAAGCCACCACCACCCTGTTTAAATGTTTTTCCTTGATCAGATCCCTGATCTTCTGCTGCCCATCAGGAGCACAGGCATAGATGATCGTTTCAGAATGAGCAACACCTGGTTGTTTCGCCGCCTCTTCGGCCACTTTTTTGACATCGACAGTTCCAGCAATATTGGTTCCGCAATGACAAACGATAACTCCGATTCTCGGCTCTTCCCCTGTAATATCCAATTCATCGGGCAAGATTACCTCTTTCACCTCGGTGCCTCGACTCTCACCCAGCAAGGCCATAGCTTCTGCCGCAGCACCACTGCCCTGAATAACAGTTTCCGGAATATCTTTTGGCCCCTGATAGGTGCCGGCAACGTACACGCCTTGTCGGGAGGTCTCTACCGGCCGGAGTTTGGAGGTCTGGGCAAAACCATATTCGTCGGTGGCGATACCAAATATCTTGGCAAACTCTGCGGCATCGTCACGCGGCTCAAAACCGATGGAGAGAATAACCATATCAAACTGTTCTCTGACTAACCGACCATCATCGGCTACCGAGTGAATAATGAGATTTTTGGTCTCGGGATCCTCATTAATCTCAGCGATCATTGCCCGTTTGTAAATAACGCCCGCGTCTTTTTTAGCCTTATCGATGTATTTATCGAAGTCTTTGCCGAAAGCGCGCAACTCCATATAAAAGATGGTCGACTGCACCTCGTTATCATGTTCATAGGCTATAATCGATTGCTTGGCCGCGTACATGCAACAAACCGAGGAACACCAGGGATTGCCATTATGAGCGTTTCTGGAACCGACACACTGGATCCAGGCTAAACGCTTGGGATGACCACCATCAGAAGGCCTTGCAACCGTCCCGCTACATGGGCCGGACGCAGAAAGAAGTCGCTCGAACTGGAGCGAGGTGACCACGTTCTGCAGTTTGCCATAGCCGAATTCCTGACGGATGTCCGGCTGGTAAGTCTTAAGACCGGGGGTAAGGATGATCGAGCCGACATGAATATCGATTGTTTTATCCTGGTCCGCAAAATTAATAGCATTTGCCTCGCAGGCCTTTTCGCATTTACGGCAAACATTTTTTGTCAGGTAAAGACAATGGGCGGGATCAATAGCCCTCGTATTGGGGACCGCCTGAGGGAAGAGTGCATAGATGGCTTTTCTTTTGTTAAGTCCCAGGTTAAAGACATCGAAAACCTTCGACGGGCAGGCCGGTTCACAGGCCCCGCAGCCGGTACAACGTTCTGGATCGACATATCGTGCTTTCTGCACAACAGTGGCGGTAAAGTCACCCTCATCGCCCAAGACACCTGTAACCGTTGCCATGGTGTACATTTTTATATTGGGATGTCGACTCGATTCAACCATGCGGGGAGAAATCATACACATGGCGCAGTCACCGGTGGGGAAGGTTTTATCCAACCTGGACATCGTTCCGCCGATGGATGGTTCATCATTGATCATATGAACCATGAGGCCGCTATTGGCAAGGTCGAGGGCAGCTTGCATTCCCCCTATACCTGAACCAACTACTAAAACTGATCCTATCCTATTTGCATTCTCTTGTTTGGGGGTAATCCGAGTCACGAAAAGATCCTCCATAAGATTGGCCCAGATAAGTAAACCACTGGTCACATTGTTGCTTCCGGCATTTTTTAGCGGGTACGCACCATGTATTCTGGTTAAACTTTATATCGCTAAAGGATTCGATCTTTTCCATTATAATAAATTAATGCTGATATGATAGCTTTTTTTTCTCTCCTGCCAGTTTTTGCATATAAAAATGATATTTTCCATAAATATTTCTTCGATAGCACCGACAACCTTTTCGATATCTAGCAACCTGCCGTTTTTTCGCATCTTATGTTAAACTTTGCTGCTAGATTAGTTTAACAAGGAAGAAAGTATATTTTATAAACGGAGAACTCGTCAAAATTTTAGTACATGAAAGTACATTTCAAATGCATTCTGTATAAGTTCGAATTGCGAGTATCTCTGTTTTCTATTAGAATGTTATAAGCAAAATCAAAAAACTGTTGTCTTGGCGTTACAACGATTCCAGTCTCAGGACAAATGTTCTAAAGAGGATCCTTAAATGACTCCCCCTTCGCCCCTACTCCACCACCACAACCCACGGATTCTCGTCATTGATGATGAGCCAAGAATCCGTGAGGCATGCACACTTGTTCTCTCCGATAAAGGGTTTGAGGTAACCACCGCTCCGGATGGTGAAATCGGACTGCAGATGATCAATGAAAAGCATTACGATATAGTTCTGGTTGACCTGATGATGCCGACTATTTCCGGTTTCGACGTGCTCTCCGAGGTTCGAAGCCACCATCCCGACACGGTAGTGATCGTAATTACCGGCTATGCGACCCTTGAGCACTCCATCGAGGCGATGAAAAAAGGTGCTTTTGACTTTATTCCCAAACCTTTCACGCCTGATCAACTGCGCGCGGTGGTAGACAAATCTCTACGCTATACCGGCGCGCTACAGGACATTGCCGATTCAAAATCGAGACTGGGGGTTATGGTCAACAGCCTTACCGACGGCGTCATGACCACCGATGCCCGAAAACTCATCGTACAGATCAACCCCGCCTTTTTGCACATGATAGATTATCATGGCGAAGAAGTCCTCGGACGACACGTCAGCGATATTGTTCATGATGATACTCTACTTGAGGCTATTGAGCAGGCACTTAGCATGTCCCCCGAGACGTTTGTTGAAATAACCAAAGAAATTGAACGTATCGACAAGAACGAGGAAAAATTTTACAGTGCCCGGTGCGCCCCCTTTCGCGGACGAATGAACGAAAATCTTGGTACCATTACAGTGCTGCACGATATTACCGCCCTAAAAAAAATGGACCAAATGAAATCTGATTTTATATCTATGGTTTCTCATGAGGTCAGAAGCCCGATGAATTCACTGCTCATGCAGTTGAAAAACATTAGCGACGGCTTGGCTGGACCGGTAACCGACAAACAGCAGGAAATTTTACAAAGGGCATCGGCTAAAATCCTTAATCTGAATAACCTGGTGACCGAACTGCTCGATCTCTCCAGAATAGAATCCGGCCTTATTTCCCACGAAAAAGAACAGGTTGCTCTGGGGCAGCTGCTTGCTGACCAAAAAAACTTTCACAGCCCTTATGCAGAAGAAAAAAAGATTACAATTCAGCTGCATTGCCCATCAGATTTACCCTCGATTCTAGCGAACAAGCAGAATCTTGAGGAGGTTTTTTCTAATCTTATCACCAACGCAATTAAATACTCGCCGGCTGGTGGGACCATCACAATAACAACTGCAAAGGAGAACGAATATCTAAAGATAGAGGTAACCGATACAGGGTATGGCATCACCAGCGAGGAGCTGGATAAAATTTTTACCCGTTTTTATCGAGTAAAAGACGCAAACACCAGGCAGATTCAAGGAACAGGGCTTGGTCTGGCCATCGTTAAAAGTATAATCGAATCGCACCATGGCAAGATCTGTGTCACAAGCGAGGTCGGACATGGAACTACTTTTACGGTTCTTCTTCCCTTGGCTGACAGGTAGGTGCTTTTTAGTGATATGTCTCACTGGTCTTGCCCGAGATATTTGCGGGACTTTGTTTTGTATTTCCTTGATGGGTGTAATTTCAGTACCTTCCCTTTGAGGTGGATACGTAGGTTCATGGTATCTTTACCAATCCCGCCTAACGGCTTTGCGGGACTCTTTTTAGTACTCGCTTGACGGGTATAAGTTCATTCACGAAATAATTTTCTTGCGAAAAGCGCAAGATGTTTAATTATAACTCACCAATCCCGCCAAAAAGCATTGCGGGATAAGTTCATTCACGAAATAATTTTCTTGCGAAAAGCGCAAGA
>CBDTUM010000072.1:0-21065 GCA_965363495.1 uncultured Desulfopila sp. | reverse complement strand
TAAAAGAGAAATGTCTCTTGACATGATCATGCATTTCATCGAAAAGTTAAATACCCAAACAACCTCATTGAAGCAGACCATGGCAAATTGAAATCTCTTATCAAACCTACATTGGGCTTCAAATCTATGAAGACGGCCTATGCTACCATTAAAGGATTTGAAATCATGAGAATGTTTTAAAAAGGCCAGTTTAATATATGGACAGGAAAAAATAATCTAAAATACAAGATGCTTCACAGATTATGTTTGATGGTCACTTTAGGAAGTTTGTCAGGCGCGATGCAAGAAAACACGGCACTATCTACAAGTCTTCTTTGAAGGAAAACATATAAAAATAATTTATCACCCATGTTAAAAACAACGTTGTGTATGGTTGTGTGTATGTGTATATTATATATGAAACATACAGTCAAACCTTTACTGATGAGGTACACACATGCAAACTGCTGAAAATTTAGTTCGTAAACAATACCTGATTGCTCCACGCCAAATAGAAAAACTGAAAGTTTTAGCAAAGAAGCAAAAGACCTCCGCTGCCGAAGTTGTACGCATGGCAATTGACGCTTTTAACCCTGATGTGCCAGCCGAGTTTGAGTTGAGTGAATCAGAATTGTTTGATCTGGTTTCCGCAAGAATTAAAGAGGCGATAGCAGACACCCAGGCAACACGCAAACGCTTAAGTAGAACATTGACGGCATTAGGGGAAAAATAATGGCCGGTTGGAAAGAGTTGTTAATTGATGTTTTGAAACTCACCGACGAAACGAAGCGGTTAAATCAGGACATAGATAAACTGCAATCTCACGTTGTTGATGTGGATAAAAGAGTTGTACGCTTGGAAACATTGGTTGAAGTGGCAAAGTATCATACTCAAATTGCCAATGACCCAAAATAACGAGTTCGGAGTTCCAAAGACAAAACATGAAAATCCCCACTGAAGTTCAGGGAAAATAGTACTTATTTTCAACAATAACATCCTGCGGGCAAGCCGCAGATGTTCACATTAGGCAGCTAGGAATTGCCCTAGCTTGAATCCAGGAGACACAACGATGCGCAAGAAAATCATCACCCCTGTTCAACAAGAACCTGTATCTCTCGACCAGAACTGGTTGAATATGGAGGAGCTCGCAGAGGTGGAAATCACCTCGGAGGATGCCGCTCATCCAATTGAGGCCGCGTTGCTGCCAGGTCGGGACTCAGGGTGGCGTGCCGCAGGTCCCGGAAAGCAGACGATCCGGCTTCTCTTCGCCAATCCACAACGGCTTCGGCGGATCAGGCTGAACTTCGTGGAGCCCCACACTGAGCGCACGCAAGAGTGCGTCTTGCGTTGGTCGCCAGATGACGGGCAGTCGTACCGGGAAATCGTTCGGCAGCAGTGGAACTTCAGTCCCCAAGGCGCAACCAGAGAGACGGAAGACTTTCACGTCGAACTCTCGGCGGTCACTGTGCTCGAGTTGAGTATCAATCCGGACATAAGTGGAGGAAATGCATTCGCTTCTTTGGCGCAGTTACGGCTCGCCTAGCCAGGCAAATTAATTCAACAAGGTTGCAGATATGAATCGCATAAACAAGGACCTTATTATCATCGGCAACGGAATCGTCGGCAGTTCCACCGCCTTGCAGCTGAAGACGCAGTACCCAGGGCTGTCCGTGCTGCTGATCGATAAGGAAACCGAGTGTGCGCGGCATCAGACAGGGCATAATTCGGGGGTAGTGCATGCAGGGGTTTACTATCAGCCTGGAAGCCTCAAAGCCGACTTCTGTAAGCGAGGCGCAGTTCTCACCCGGCAATTTTGTCAGCAGCACAATCTACCATACCGACAATGTGGCAAGCTTCTGGTGGCAACCGATCAGCTTGAGCTGGAGCGCATGGAGGTGTTGCGGCAGAGGTGCCAAGAAAATGAGATCACGGTGCACGTTCTTTCCCGACAGGAACTACAGCGACGAGAATCACGGGTGGTGGGTAAAGGGGCACTGTTGGTTCCCGAAACGGCCATTACGGATTATCCCGCGATTACCCGCCAAATGGTTTCCATGTTCAGGAAACGAGGAGGGGAAACCTTTTTCGGCGCTGGAGTGGAAGAAATCGAAGAGTTTGACCGGAATATCCGGGTGGTTGTCGGGGAAAGTGTCATTGAGGCCTCGTACCTCGTGGTCTGTGGAGGGCTCATGGCCGACAGGCTGGCCCGGATGGTGGGTATTGCCGTCGATTTTCAGATTGTGCCGTTTCGCGGCGAATACTATCAGTTGCGAAAAGGACTGCAAAATATCGTGAGACATCTGATATATCCGATACCTGATCCAGAGCTGCCGTTTCTAGGCGTACACCTGACCCCCATGGTTGATGGTTCTCTGACCGTTGGTCCCAACGCCGTGCTTGGATGGAAACGGGAGGGGTATGATCAGATCAATGTGAGTCTTAGTGATATCAAGGAGATGTTTTCTTTTCCGGGCTTCTGGAAGCTCATCGGTGCGAACATCAACAGCGGCATCAAGGAGATGGTTGACTCCCTGTATCTGCCTGGATACCTGAACCGGGTCAGGAAATACTGTCCTTCGATCGTGGCCTCTGACCTGCAGCCATACCCAGCCGGGATTCGGGCACAGGCCGTCATGAAGGACGGCAGCCTCGTCCATGACTTTCTTTTTGCAGAGAGTGCCCGCTCCCTGCATGTGTGTAATGCGCCTTCCCCCGCGGCAACGTCTGCCATGCCGATTGGGGAATATCTTTGCACCAAAGCTTCAGAAAAATTCAGTTTGTGAGAGAACAAATGGGGGGGGGAGCCAACAAGCAGCCGTGCAAAATCTTCTGCTCAGTATTGTGCGCAATGTTTGTTTTTGTCCAAATTCTACCCCCACTCCATCTTTGAGAATTCCTTAGAGTGCATCTCATTTTGGAGATATATGGGCAGTTTTGGAGAAAAAAGGGTTACAGTAAAGTATATACTGTAACCCTTTTATTTTATTGGTCGGGAAGAGAGGATTTGAACCTCCGACCCCAGCGTCCCGAACGCTGTGCTCTACCAGACTGAGCCACTCCCCGAATCTATGCAGTACGACTGATTTTTATATATTTTGCGATTCGTTCTGTCAATTATCACAGTCAACGTGACATGTCCAGCCATTTTTTTCAGGTCGATATATCTCGTCTAAAATTGTTCAGAATCGGCTTAGATTGTAGCCTCAATTATGTCGATTTACAAGTCATCAATGTCCACCCACTGATCGGTGACGGCTGATTTTCGGCAGGCATGACAAATTTTTACTGCGGCAAGTCCTTCCGGTCCGGGAATTGGATTTTCGCTTTTGCCTTGAAGATATGCATACCAATCCTCAAGAAGAGGCAGGATCGCTGGCCCCGGAGGTTGTACCGGCAGACTGTTGACGTCCATGCCAACTATTTTTTGCAGCAGACCGTGAACCTGATCACCATGCAACTGTCCATTTTCACAAACAAATTCATACCTACAGGCTCGCGAAGGACTGATTTTACTTGCATCAATGATTCCGAGGGCGCCGTCTGCCATCAGCACTTCGGCGGTTATAAGATCCTCCAGTCGCGGATTATAGACATTACGGGCAACCGCTCGAATCTTGATGATCTCTTGGCCAGTGATAAAACGCAGGGCATCAAAGACATGTACCGCCGTGTGAAAAATCACTCCTGCCCCGGCAATTTCCGGTTGTTCAAGCCAGGGAAGCGTCGATGGCTCCAACCGTTGCGTTGCACAGAGGGAAAACACTCTGCCCATAGTCACCAGATTATCCTTGAGAGCACGTATTACGCTGTTGTACCTGAGTGTCTGACCAATGGTGAGCGGCAGGGATAAGCTGTCAAAGAGAGCAACGATCTCTTTTGCGATATGATAATCAGTGGCCAATGGTTTTTCGAGGAGCAGGGGTTTTTTATGCTGCGCACAAAAGCGGGCAATTTCCAGATTGAGATTGGGAGTGGTGACACAGATAACCGCATCCACCAGGGGAGAACTGACAAGTTCGCGCCAATCACTATACAGCCTGGTTTGCCACATTTCAGCCTGATCTTTGGCCGCAGAAGATCGCCTGCTGATCGCTGTAAGATGGAAACAATGACCAAGATCATTGACGATATGCTTGGCATAACGGCTGCCGTGATTGCCCGTGCCGATAATACCTACTCTGAGTCTATCACTCTTTATCATCTGCCCTCTCTGGCTCGCAATCATGAGATGACTACTCTGCCTGCGATCGCCTGATTTCGGCCAACATTTCCCGTCCGCCGTTATTTAAAATATAATCTCCTACCTTATTGCCCAGCTTTTCCGGATCCTGCGAGGAACCGTTTTCCGTCGTCCGCAGGATGCGGCTGCCGTCAAGACTGGCAAGCCCTGCCGTCAGAGTAAGCTCATCGCCATCAAGGATGGCATAACCAAAAGCCGGGATACTGCAACCGCCTTCAAGTTTTTTCAAAAAGGCCCGTTCGGCCAGAAGGCAGGCCTCGCTCACCGGGTTATTCAAACAGGCTCGAATCTCCTGGGCCTTTTCCGGGGCAAGCGAGGTTGCCGATTCAATGGCGATACAGCCCTGGCCCACCGGCGGCACAAACTGCTGCTCATCAAATTCCATAACAACCATATCGCCATACCCCATGCGCTTCACCCCCGCATAGGCCAACAGCAGCGCATCGCAATCACCGCGCTTCATCTTTTCGATTCTGGTCTGCAGATTGCCCCGCATTTCAACGATTTGCACATGAGGGTAAAAATGCCTCAAAAAAGCCCTTCTCCTAACAGAAGAGGTTCCGACAACAAGAGATCGGCTGCTGTCGGTGATATCGATTGAATTGTCGGTACTCAGCAGCACATCATTAACCTTTTCCCGTTCAGTAAAGGCAATAATGGTGAAACCTTCCGGCAACAGGGACTGCATGTCTTTAGCGCTGTGCACGGCGATATCGGTTATTCCGCCAGCCAGTTGCTCCTCGAGTTCAACGGTAAACACTCCTTTACTGCCAATCTTGGCAATTGAAGTATCGAGTATCTTGTCGCCAATTGTGTCCATGGAACTTATCTGCGTCTGCAAACCGGCATCGTTGAGATATTTAGCAACAGTCTCTGTCTGCCACATTGCCAGCTTACTTTTTCTTGACCCTATAGTTATCATATCTTTATACTATCGTTATTGCATATAATTATGCGAGAAAGCGGAACGGATTTTTCTTGTCCATTCGACCCTGTTGTGCCGGTCCGGACAGAAAAGAAGCCCTTGCAGACTACTCTATAACGGGCTTTTACAAAATCATAAATTTATGACGATTTCCTGCAACCATTCATTGCTTCAAAGCGTCTAAAAGAAGTATCATACTGTTATGCGATTACTTCTCTATAATATCCGATACGGCACCGGCCATCAACTCGGCTACCATCTCCCACTGCCTTTTGCCGGTTTTTTCAAAAAGACTACTGTCAACCTGCAGCGGATAATCAGCTTTATTGCCAGCGTTAACCCTGATATTGTTGCTCTGGTCGAAGTAGACTCCGGCTCCTATCGCTGTGGACATTTCTGTCAGGCACAAACCATCGCCGACACTTTAGGCTACAATTTCATCATTGAAAGCAAGTACAACAACAATTCGTTGGCGCTGAAAGTCCCTGTTCTAAAACAACAATCCAATGCTCTGTTGACCAAACAGTCCATTTACGACTTTCACTTTCACTATTTTGAACAGGGAGTAAAACAACTGGTCATCCAAACTGATCTACAGTCGATTGCCATTTTCATCGTCCACCTGTCCCTTAAATACCGACACAGGCAGAACCAGCTCGAACAACTCCATGCCCTGACTCAGAACACCGACAAAGAGGTGATAATTGCCGGTGATTTCAATACCTTTTGGGGCAGCCGGGAGCTTAATCTATTTCTTGCCGCGACAGGACTTAAAAACGCCAATCTTACCAATGTCCCGTCGCACCCAAGCCATGCCCCGCTTCGGCAGATTGACTTTATTCTGCATAGCGCCGGCATCTGCATCGATAATTTTTATATCCCGGATGTCAGGTTGTCCGATCATTCTCCGCTTATATGCGATTTTTCCTGTGTACTCACCTGACCTAGCGGCAGACGCACCTCAAAGCGGCTGCCTTCATGCAGAGTGCTCGCAACTGAAACCTTCCCTTGATGTGCCGTGACCACCGCATGCACATAGCTGAGCCCCAGACCCAATCCAGGCTTGGATCTGCTGCGATCGCCACGGTAGAGTCGCTCCCAGATTTTGGACTGTTCAGATTCTGAAATCCCCAAGCCGTTATCGGCAAAGCTTACTACCACCTCCCTGCCGACTTCCTGCACGACAATTTTCACCCACCCTCCTTCCTCGCCATATTTTATGCCGTTATCGAGGAGATTGGCCCATACCTGGGATATCCTGGTACTATCGACACTAGCTCTCACCGGCTTATCCGTTTCGCCTACCTGCAACTGCACCGTAATTTTGCCCTCTTCGGCGACGTATTCATACAGGCTGACAACCTGCTGCAGGCTCGATATAATATCGCATTCGTGCAGCTCTAAGCGCATGGTTCCCGATTCGGCCTCGGCAACACTCATCATGATCTTCAGCATGGCTAATACCCGCTCCGACTCTTCGAGACAGTCAGAGAGTGCATCTCGCAGTCGGGCAGTGTCCGGTTCGGCCTGCAGCCCGTATTCTGCCACGGAGCGCAGCCTGGTCATGGGCGTACGAAGATCATGGGCGACGTTGTCGAGGGAATGCTGCATCTCCGAGACCAGGTGTCGATTCTGCCGGATAAGTTGATTGATCTGCCCATACAGACTGTCCAGTTCCATTCCGTTGCCCTGTTCCGGCAGAAACCCGGTTTTTGACCGCTGGATAAGATCGCCGATTTTCTCCCGGGTGGTAACGAGCGGAGTAAGACTCTGCTTTATGAAGTAGAGTGACAATGGCCAGAGCAAGATGATGCTGCAAGCGACAATAAAAATGGTAGAGCGCACCAACTGATTAAAAAGAGCATATCCTTCCCGTCCATCTTTCCCCGCCTGTATATGCAGACCGTTGTCATATCGGTGGACAATGATAGTCAAAAGGTGCGTATCTTTTCCCGTTCCCACCGGCAGCCATACCCCGCTGGTCGCTGGGGGCAGATTAACCAATCCTGTAAAACTGATTGCCCCCGTCTGATCGCTAACCACCACCACCTGATCGCTGCCATACATAATGCGGATAAAGGCCAGGCCTTGCGGCAAAGTATTGCGCTGCAGTTGATGGGCATCTAAGGAACTATTTGCCGATCGGTTTTCTGCCAGATAGGAATCGAGCAGCTTTTCCGTCTGGTTGCGTTCAAGTGTCTGAAGATGACTGCGTACACTGAAAAGATAGAGTAGCGCCAGCAGCAATCCCCCGCCCCAGAGAAGCAGAAATACAGGGAGGACTTTCTTTGAGCGGGACCAACTGAAATCCTCCCTATTCAGCTTTAAGGACATAGCCCACGCCTCTGACGGTATGGATCATCTTGTTGGGAAAATCCTTATCTACTTTATTGCGCAGACGGCAGACCAGCACATCAACCACATTGGTTTGCGGATCAAAAGAATAATCATAGACCCGCTCGAGAATTGAGGTTTTAGACAGGACAATTCCCGGATTGTGCATCATATATTCTAGAAGAGCATACTCCTTGGTCGGCAGGTCGATTTTTTCGCCATTTCGGCAGACCTCATGTTTGAGAAGATCCATTTCCAGATCAGCCACAGTGAGGAACATCGGCTTGGTATTTTTCTTGTCCCGCCGGATAAGCGCCTGAATTCTGGCCAGAAGTTCACTGAACGAAAAGGGTTTGACCATATAGTCATCGCCCCCTCGCTGCAGTCCCAGGATTCGGTCATCAACAGATTGTCTGGCACTGAGGATCAGAACCGGGGTATTGACTTCTTCCGCGCGCATGGTCTCGATAACACTGAGACCATCACGCCGGGGCAGCATAAGGTCGACAACCGCAGCATCGTAGGCAAAGCTCAGGGCATGCTCCAGGCCCGCCTGCCCATCGGCGCACTTGTCGACGCTAAAGCCTGCTTCCTTTAAACCCTTTTCAATAAAAGAGGCTATTTTGACATCGTCTTCAATCAGTAAAATACGCATGGCTTTCCATAAGATTTCAGGATGATCCCTTTTGCAGAGCAATTACCGAACAGTTTCTTCCGGTCAGCCCATGGCTCACGCGGCTTGCCCGGCGATAGGAAAAATAATCAGCAGAACAGCAGGTGCAAATTTCAGCGGCACTGATCCGCTGTTCGATCAGTCCCGCAGCTATCAGTTGCGATGTGCTGATCCGCCAGAAATCGAAATAATTATCCCGGATCATAAAGCGCTGAAACTCTGCTGGAAGTTCTTGTCGATAATTGACGAATTCAGCACAACAGGGGCCCAGAGATGGACTGATCATCGCCTGTACATCCGCCGGTATCGTGCCATAGTCGTCGGTCATGGCCGCGATCACCCGTGCAAGAAGAGCCTGCACGCTCCCCCTCCAGCCGCAATGCACCGCGGCGATCACCTCTCGCACCGGGTCAAAAAGTAATACCGCCTGGCAATCGGCCTGCTGGATCATCAGGCCAACACCTGCAAGATCGGTTATCAGGGCGTCAAAGCCATCAACATTTCTGTCTTCTGTCAACGGTTCAGTCAGGCAGTAGATGTCGGTGCCATGGATCTGTTTAGCGGAAAGAAAATGAGGAACGGCCATACTAGCCTTCACCCGCAAGCGGTTTTCCAATGCCGCACTGCCCTCATCTTCAACATTCTCGCTAACATTAAGGGACGCATACAGGCCGCTGCTCACCCCGCCATGACGATCGAACATGCCGCACATACAGCACCCGTTTGGTGTTGAAAACACTTGCATAATTGGACTTATTACTGATGGTTTTGCCATTATTACATAACCTGGTGATTGTATTTACCTACGTGCTACCACTCTATCCTGGACACAATGTGCAAAGTATAGCAGTCCGGGTCATGCGGCAATAAAAAAGGCCATGTTCACTGCAGTGAACATGGCCTTTTAGAGGAGCAAAAATATTTGTTGGCTAAAAAGTCGCCTCAAAGGTGAGATAGATCTGGTCGGCACTTTCTACAGGATCCTGGCCTAACATCTGCAGTACCTGGCGATCTCCGGAATCATCCAGGTCATAGGCGGTAAGATTCCAGTCTCCTGAACCGGAATAATCATACTCGTAATGCTGATATCCCAAACGCATAAAGGTTTTGGCATATCTGGAGAGAGCTTCACCTGTCGGCAGATCCCAGATGGTGTATATTTCATAGACCTGGCCTCTGGTCGCAAGCTTGGACTGGTAGATATCGTCATGCCCCGGAGCCATTGCCAGCCAGTACTGCGAACCGTAGTTAAACTCGGCGCCGAATTTCAAACCGGCGTCATCAAGGTCATAACGCACGCCAAGATAGGCTGAGTAGCCGTTTTCACTGTCGGTATTGGGAACGATACCTGTTGGACCAACTGTATTGAACAAACCGCCCGAATCCGGCTGAGTCTGCGACCAGCCACCGGCGACGAAGTAATTCAAGCCGGCAATCTTGTCCTGATAGACCCCGGCGTTATGCCAGACATTGCCAAGATTTGTCCGAGGGCCATATGTGCCAGGGGCCATAGCATCAATGATTGGATCCTGAAAATTGGGATAATTAAACAGATCAAAGGCCAAAAAGCTCTGGATATAGGCAAAGCGATCACCTTTTCTCATGATATCCCAACTCAGCCCCGCAAAATCCGTATCTTTAATGTTGCTGTTGGTATCCTCAAGACCAGCTTCAAAACCTCGTCCATAACAAAAACGAACACGGCTGGAGCCCATTTCCTCCACGCCCCAATTCCAGGCATAGCCGGCAGATAACCCGTCAAACGGCCAATCCATAAAGGCCATCGGCGTTGCCAGTCGTTCATCGCTGTTCATTCTCAACTGGGCAGGAGGACCATCTGTCGTCGGCCTGCGGCCGATAGAAAACCATACCGGTAATCCACCGATATTGTTCCAGTTGACAAAGGCACGGTCGACATACAGGGCACTGCTGCCGACAGGGGACCTGGCAACATTGCCGTCAAAAATCGGATACATCGCCTCGCTGTCGTCACTAAAAGCAGACTGGTTGCCCCAGGTCTTATACATGGCCAGGCGACCTTTAAACTCGACATTTTCTGTTGCTTTGACCCGCATATTCAGGCGGAAACGATTGGTCCAGAGGGTGTCATTTTCGAGGCTCCGGCCAAAAACCGTGTCAGCGTTGTAATAATCCAGGCGGCTGCGAAAATCTCCGCTTAAATCAAAACGAGAGGCCAGATCCCAGCTTTCCGATCTTTCATCCATATCCTCCATGTCACTGCCAAGCTCTTCGACATTCTCCGCCAGGGCCGTGTTCTGTTTCGACTGGTTAGCCATCGCCCCTTTCAGTTCGTCGAGCTGTCTGCTCAGTTCGTCGATCTTTTTCTCCAGATCGGCGACATTCGTTGTACCGGCTGCCATGGCAAACGTCGGCAGGGCAAGCATCCCGGCCAATGCGATCATTGAAATTTTCTTCACCATTGTTTTCCTCCAGCTGTAATTATTTCCGCTTTATCTATCTGCGCCACTACCTACTGGCATTATAGATTAAGTAAAAAAGTATATAGTTTAATAGGTGACATATTAGATACTACAAATGTCTCGCCGTTGTCAAGCAGGTTTAGCCAAAAATCTGTATCGTAGTACAAATTATTGTATCACTTATTTTGATTTACTTTAAATGTTATTTTGCCTCAAGTAATTTTCTTTTAAGAGCAGAGTGCGAGTATGGTATAAAAAACCGGCCCCACTGAAAAGAGCGGGCTCTTTTTGTCGATTCCCCTTGAGGGGGGTGCTTTGTTTAGTACTCGCTCGTCGGGTATACGTTCCTTCTATTTTAGATTTTCTATGAAACTTCCCATCATCATGTCCGCCTTTGGCACAACCTCAAAGGCAATTGCTACCTATTCCCGGCTAGGCAGCCGTATTGAAGACCATTTTCCTCAGGCTGAGATTATATGGGCATACTCCTCAAAAAAGATCACCCGAGAACTGCACCATCGGCAGGAATCGGCCGTGCTGCATCCTGAAGCGGTGCTGCAGAAGCTCGCTGCGCAGGGTATATCGAGGGTTATCGTACAGTCTCTGCATTTATTTCCTGGCACCGAATTCCACAGTCTCATGCAGAGTGCCGCCAAATCAGGACTTGAATGCGCGCTCGGCATGCCACTGCTCACCACCCCGCAAGATTACGACCAGATAGGAGAAATCTTGCGGCCAATTATCACTGCACGACCGGATAAGGCTATTTTGGTTCTCGGCCATGGCACAGATCATCCAATCTGGACCGCCTACTACGCTTTGGAAAAAATCCTCCGCTTGAAATTCGGGGCGAGAATCTATGTCGGGGTTGTGGAAAAAGCCCCCGACACCGCTCAACTTGTCGATGAGATCGAGGCTTGTGGTTTTACTGAAGTATGTATCATCCCTTTATTTCTCGTGGCCGGGATGCACTATCGCAGAGACATAATCAGTGACAGCCCTTCATCCTGGCAATCCCGATTGCAGAAAAAAGGTATCAAGGTTGAAGCTATTGATCATGGTTTGGGAATGTATGAAGGTTTGGAAAAAATTATTATCCGGCACATTATGGAGGCTGCTCAGTGCAAAGCATAACCTCCAGTTGTCACAGAGTCTCATCGTAAACGTTCACCGGAACACATTAAAAGACAGCATAACCCGGATATGTAACCGTTAATCCAGAACCTCAGGTTCGTTCAAGCAGGGTCCTGAGCTATAATTGGTTATGTGAAGGGGCCTGATCGGACGAAGATGGGGTGCTGGTGAACGGTTACGCCTCATCGACAAAAACTTTTCGATATTGTTCAACACGAAATTCAAAGGTGGTGTAGCCAGGATTTTCTTCTTTGCTTTTTTTATAGAGAGGACTGCTACCGACGGCCCGGTTGGCTGCATTGGAGGGAGAGGTGAGAGAGATCGTTGTGTAGACTTTACCGGAGAGAATAAACTGATGGACTCGGGGGGTGATGGGGCTGAGCTGATAAAGTTTTAAGCCATATATCTTCAGATGCCTACGAAACAGGTATTCCGGCCCATTTCTGCTGTTGCCACCGGTAAAAATGAGTGTTTTGACAGCTGGATGCAGTTGCAGCTGCTGCACTATATTGCGCAGTCGGATCTCCGTCATGCCAAAATCCGAAGCGTCGATTTTACTGCGCCTGCACGATTGGACTATATCGCAGATGCCGATTTTTTCCCGGACAAGAAAATCCTGCCGCTGTTGTACCGCTGCCGGCGAATTGTCATAGCGGAGCCCAAGCTGGAAAATTTCACTGAGAACAGGCCACAACATCCCATCGCAACTGCCATAGCAAAAATCAACATCTCGCACCTTAAGCCTGCCTCCCGAGAACCTTGGCGGTGGTAAGGTCCCGACAATGAGCTTGACAGCACCCTCTGGAATAAATATTTCGTAGGGGTGGATATGGGAGAAAAGACCCATGCAACTCGCAGATTATTCCTTTAGCTCGGAGAACTGCCGGGCCAAATTATTGTCAACGACATAGATACAGATTGCCTTGGCGCCCTGACGAGAATAGCGATATTTGTGCTGGAGATTCTCCATCATAAAATGGACATCGTTCTGGATCTTTTTGTCATAGGTCTTGAAATCTTCTTGATTGTAATCCTTTACGGCTCTACGAAAATTTTCATTTCTCAAAAACGGTTCCAGCACCTTTTCTTTGAGGTTATGTGTGCATTTTTCATAAAGATGGACATAGAGTGAAGTTTTGGTAATAGGCAGGCCGTCGCGCAACATCTCCTGCGGCAGAGCACTCGTAGTATAGGACTTCTGAACACTGTTGCGAAACGACACACGGCCGTTCGGTTCAATCTGCAGCCGGGTCTCCATCCGGTCGAAGAAACTCTCGGTGATGTCCAGGCGGTCCCCCGTGAATTCACAGATTTCGGTTGTTCCAACATCAAAATTGACGGCGAAAATATAATTAACTATATCCCGAGAAATCTTTTCCTCATTATAAGAATACAACGACTCCTTTACCTCTTGCAGGACGGTGTAATTGTACATGCGCAACAGGGAGTCCAGAAAGCCCATGGGCAGGATGTCACGATCTTGTTTACAATATTTCCGGAAAAATATTCCCAGCATCGCCATGTCGATCATCTTGTCTTCCCGGGCGTAGGTAGAATAAAATTCATTGAATAATTTGATTGAATCACGACCGGACAATCCCTTCCAGCCATCACTTTCCGACTCGGCAACTATTTTATGCCTTCTCTTGGCAGTGAACCGCTCGACATCTTCTTCCGACAACCATTTGGGGATATAACCGGTAAAAATTTCCATCTTCAGCAATTGGAGATTGGTATCGCAATACATTTGATACTTTTCCGGTTCGCCGATCCACTCTTCCATTGCCTCCGACTTGGTGCGCAGCCGGGTAGCAATAATCACCCTGGCGAAATTATGCAGGACCCGCGGCAGAAAACCTTCATCGATATGTTTGCCGAAATTCTCCCGGTATATATCAACTTCTGTCTGCAGATCGAGAACATAAGGAATATTTATATACTCCACACGGTCAGAGAAGGCGCGCAGGTCGACAAGCAGTTTTTTATCTTCCGGGTTCATGAGGGCAAAGAGTAAAGAATTCACCTTCTCTTCAGTGTCCTCCACCTTATGGACCCCATCGCTGATAATATTATGCAGTTCCATCAACCGCTGGGTATTATGCGATTTAATATCCATCAGGGCATAAATACCATTATTGATTTTTGCATATCGGGAATAGACATAGCTGACACGCTTGCCATCCGCCAGCATGGTATCCAGGCTCCTTTGAATAATGTCATTATGCATGATGGGATTGCGCAACGGTCTATCGCCGGGATTGAAAACGGAAACCCCTTCGCCCAAACGCCGGTTGAACACATAGGGACGGGCGAAGACAGATTCAATAACTTTTTTCGGGTCACGAAACTTTTGCAGCAACTCCTGATAAAGAGAAACACAGATGGTGCAGGGTTCCTCATGGAAGAGCCACTCATACTTCTTTTCAGTAAACAATTGCCATTTGAATGCATCATCTTCAAAAAGATCATCGAAGAAATTACGACGCACTTCTTTGGGAATAAGCAGCAGCGGATTGTCATGGCTTGGGCAGGGGACATCGAAATACCCACCTAAATCAGTATCCACTTTACAGGCACACTTCATTTCCGAGGCCAACTCTGTCTTCCCCTCATTCTCCAAGACCCAGGCCAATTTATCGGTGAGAGAATTTAAACTGTGCACTCCGCCCACCAAATGATCATGTTTTAACCGCCAGACCACCTCGTACCGAGAGCCCTCCGGTGAGTTGGCGTAATGTTCGAACGATCGGAGGAGATTATTCAGAAATGTCGATTTTCCGCTGCCATGGGGACCATCGAAAATATAAATTTTATTTTGTTTCGACCCAAGTTTAAAACTATCAATATGGCGCATAAGCCGGTTGGCAAAGAGTCGATCGGCGAAAAAAGGCCGGTCGGAACCTTCGACAAAAAGCCTGGTACAATCGTACTTTAGAAATCGAATCGATTCGGGATCATTGCCATATTCATCGACACCATCATCGACTGTGCAATCGATCAGATCGGAATAGACCTGATAAACATTGCGAATTATCCGGTCCGGGTACTTGATTACCTGCTGCAGGAAATCTTCAAAAGAGAGAATCGGCGACTGGCGCAATTGTTCCTTATTTTGATCAAGATTCCCCATGGCCCTGGTTAAATCGCGCATGTACTCACCCTTGCTGCTGTTATTCTGGTAACTGCTCAAGCACCCCCTCTGTGCACGATCAGTCCGCCCAGCATACAAATGTATAGCTGATCGACCTGTTTGTGCACACCTGAAGCATCGCTGAACAGTTAGAGTCCGTGGTATTATAAGGTTTCTAGCGCCTACCTGAAGAGTTACTTATTCCGTCACTAATTGATCACGACCCGCGTCATCTTTCTATCTTTCATAGTGTAGCGAAAACGCTTCCATTTAATGTTCCGTTCTTCTTCTGCTTGCGGACCTTGCCCCTGGCCCGGCTCACTTTTTACGAGTTCTGCCTCGTGCGTGTACAGACTCACTTTTGCACCCCAAAGAAATTCCAATCCCAGGAGCGTTCCTTCTATATAGTCGCGGTAGAGAGGCTTCCCTTCAAAAACGTGACTCAGAACCAGCGTATTGTCGTCATCGACATTGATTGTCAGGGCCGGAGGATGATAGAGAGAGTCGGCAATCATCTGCTTATAATGCTTGGCCTTTTTCGATTTCACATAATACTCCCAAGTCGTACGCTCTTTATTCAGCCTTTTATCAACGACAAAAAGCTTATGGAGATCGACGAAATCCTGATCGAGGAAGGCATTGATAAACATCGAATCACAGAAATTTTCTCGAACAGAAAAAATAAAATCCTTGCCTCCCCCGGTCCCTGAATTATATTTCTTTCGCTTTTCAGTATCGAATATCCTCTGGTAATCATAAGATATTCTTCCAGAATTCGCCTGAGACTCCAGATAATAGAAGAGACGCATACCAAGCGCATAAGGATTCAGACCGACACGCGGCATAGAGGTCACCTTGGCGTTTATCACCGCGAAATCGACCTCATGGCCACTGATTCGATCGTCATTTAAAAAAAGATTCTCATGCCAGTAGCTTGCCCACCCTTCATTAAGAATCTTCGTTCTGATCTGCGGCTGGAAATAAAGTGATGTACTGCGAACCACCTCAATGACCATCAGCATCCATTTATTTTCATCGCGATTGAGAAACTCGGAATGTTGCATAAGGAACTGGAGGAGATCCAGATTTTTCCCCTGCCCGCTCTCACTGGCGGCCTTGTTGTACAGCGATTCAAACTCAGCGTATTTATTCTTGGCACTCTCGAGAAAAAGCGACTCCCCGTCTTGGGGAAATTCCCGCATGGATTTATTATATTTTTCTATCTCAGCAACATATCCAGCAATAGTATGGCCTTCTTTCTGCTGGATGAAAACATCGAAATAATAATCAATTTTAGACAGTTTTTTCTTTTCTGTGGCAAAAGAGGAGAGGAGATCATAATAGCCGACCAGGTTGTCAATGGCCCGGGAAAACTCAATAATATAATCGACCCACCGGCCTTTCTCAGAACGAAGCTTGGCAAATAATCGTTTATCGGCAAGAGCCTTGCCGGCAAAATCATAATCCCAGGTGTGGCGAAAATAGAGGTTGTTCTGAAAAAAATCGATATGCCCGATAACATGATAGAAAATCATCACGTTCAGCCAGTCGGGATTGTTGTCGTTATAGTAGGATATGGGCGGGCGGGTATTGATGACCGTTTCGTAAGGGTTATTGGGATAGAGTTCGTACTGTCCCTGATCCTTCAGCACCTCCACATCCTGCACCCAGTAATCATACAGGGTGGGGATCATGTTTTTCGGTGAAAGCTGCAAAAAATCACGGTTGGTTACTATATATTCCAGGCTCTCATCCTGAAAACGCAAGCCCACATCCCGGGCCCGTTCTTTGCACCCTTCCATGATTTTTTTTGCATGTTGACTCAGCAGTTCCATATCACCTCACCATGAGAACACATCTCCCTTAACAAGGGCTTACGAAATAAGTTCTTTGATTCCCTTGATCAGTCTCGCTTCATTCGTGTCTTCGGAAATTACATCCATGCGCAGCACATCTTTGCGCTCTTCAAGCAGCCCTGATTTACGGATATATCGTTCCACCTCCGTTTGCCCTGAGATACCGTAGCCGTTTTCAGCAATGGTTATCCCTACGCGACCGGCATAATGCAACATCTTCTCCAATTCCGGCAAGGCCTTATCCCCTTTGGTATCCCAGTCGTCGCCATCGGTTCCGTGGAAAACATAAATATTATTATCACGATCCAGCGATTCATCTTCGACAATTTTATTTACCAGGCTATAGGCACTGGCCACCTGGGTACCGCCCGCCACGGTCGAATTATAGTAGGTCTGAAAATTCTTAACCTCTTTCGCCTCGGTATCATGCAGAATGAAACGGGTCTCCACCTGGTGCTTATACTGGTAAATGAGCCAGGAATAGATAAGAACGTGCTGGTTAACCACCAGTTCCGTTGGTTTACCGCCCATGGAACCGGAATAGTCCCGGACAAAAAAGACCACCGCCTGAGACTCATAATCTTTTTCTCTGGAAAGGATTCTATAGATTCGGTCCCTCGGTGATATTATCAGCTTTCGGGTGTCAACCTGGTCCTGAGGCTTGATCCGGCCGAGGGCAATGTTGGTCTGGATAATTTTCCTGAGGGTCGATTTTTTATCCAGTATCTGGCCAAACCCTCTATTTTTGTCGGTTAAATCATAGGTGTACTTGGTGAGAGATCTCTTCTTCCCCTTATCTTTCAGATTGGGTAACTCAAACTGTTCGGTAAGAATGCGGCCCAAGTCATAAGCATTTGATTCAACGTCGTGTCCACCACCCTCACCTTTGCCCGCACCTCCCTGACCACCCTGTTCCGGCCTGACCGGCTGCTCGCCAATGACTTCGCCTTCCTCACCTTCGCCTGAACCACCTTCCCCGGAACCCTGATCGTCTCCGTCCCCTTCCCCTTCCTCATTAAACCGGACTTTATCATGGACCAGTTTTTCCTCGACCGTGGTCGGTACGATGACGATCTTGTCATCGCCAGTCTGGCTCGGCTTAACCATCTTGCCGACCCTGATTTTTCGGGGGAAGCCGTCTTCTTCACGCTGTTTGTCTTTTTCCAACAGATAGTCAAGGGACTGAACCGTAGTGAGCGCCATCAGCTTGGGCGGAGAGGCATCATGCAACATCTCCAGATCATTGTACTGGTAAATATTTTGCACAACAGGCGCGGGCGTATAGCGGTGGTCCCGATCAAGCTCCAGCAAATCCAACTCATACCGGATTTTCCGGTCTTGTTCCGGGGTCAGCCCCTTTTCTTTCAAGGTACGATAGAGAGCTTGCAGTTTCTGTTTCATTTTATCGTATCCGGGTACATCTTTAAAGATATGCAATAGCTAAGTAAAAACCTGCAAATTCGAGGCGTGTGAACTTCACTATCATTTCGGCGTACTAAAGTACGTCGTAATGATAGTGAAGTTCACAACAACGAAGAAGGTGAAGAAGTTTTTACAACGCTATCAGTTTTCATCGACCTGGGTACAGAAATATTCGATAGTCTTTTGGGCACAGGTCGTACAATAACCGAGCTTCTTCAGCATTGTTTCAATCATCCGGTCGTACAGCTTCTGATTCTCTTCATTGGTACGGTTCGCCAATGCTCCGATCAGACTGCCGGACCCGGCAATATCCGATTTCAGGCGAACATCAGTGACCGCTTTAACCAACTCAAGGTTGTCCATAAAATCATAGTCCGGACGAACAGATATTTTCTGGCCGTAGATCTTCCGAATCGACGTCCTGAAGGAGTCCTTCTGTTCTCTTGTTTTCAGACCGAGACCATCTTCGACCGAGTTGATATACCGCTCGTCGATTTTTAAGGCCTGCAACTCACCGGTCTGAGGATTCTTGTACTTCCACATCTTATCCGTCCCCAGATTTTCGGCGTCTATACCGATGATCATATTGACATAATTGAGCACATCTTTGCGGATAGCCAGCGGTTCATCCATATAGGCGTTGAACATTTCAGTCATGATCCGCTCGCGATATAGCCCCCTCGCAATTTTCAGGTCATCGAGAAACTTGGCCCGGTCTTTCGCCTCCGACACATAGTCAAGGATCACCCGCTCAATGGCACGGAAGACATCATAGGCGAACATGCACTTGCCCTCGTTGGTCTCGGAGCTCTCCAGCATCAACTGGATCGAACGACCGAGATTTCTCTGACCAAGACCTTTCTGACCGTACCGTTTGGTAATGTCGTGTTCCTGGCTGAGGGTATCGATGACCTCGGACAGGGTCTTCAAGCTCTTTTCGCCAGCCACCTCCCCAGCGGCAAGTTTCATGGTCTCAATGGGGGTGAGTTTCTCCGATCTTGGCAAACGGCTGAGCACCACGCCCACCGAAGCGGCGTAATTGAGATTGGGATCCTGATGCATGGCGTCCCCGGTCAGGGTCGTCTTCGATTCATTGCCGATGGCATAGGTGGTGAGTTCTTTCTGCAGTACATAGTTCGTATTGTGGGAAACATAGCAGATACGGCACCTGTCAACAATCGGCGCCTCTTCTTTTTCGGCCAGGAAACGATTGAATTCCGAGTTGTTGCTGGTGGCTACGATCAGGGTATCGATGGGCCATTTGTAGCCGTCAATTTCGATGCACCGGTTTTGAATGATACCAAGATAGACCTGGACCAAATCTTTTTTGTTTTTATAGATCTCATCACTGAAATGGATGCCGCCACCGGCCACCCGGGCCAAAGCCCCTCTTCGCAGATCAAAACGGTACGGATTATTGGTATCGGTGATATGCAGCAGCCGCTGGATGGATTCCTCACCGAGCAGATCAACCGCCGAGGAGGTAATCTTATCCTTGGCCGGATATTTGCCGGTTACCGTGCCGAGGCTCTCTATCAAGGGGACAGGTACGATTTCGATAAAATCGAGCATATCGTCGAGGTTGCCATTGGTATATTCCCGGATATTATTCCAGATGTAGGCAGAACAGGCCCCTAGAGGACGATAGTTCTCATACCAGGCTTCCAGCATTTTATCCGAAACTCGATACCTTCGAGACAGATATTGCTGCGACTCATCGCTTAATTCATGCAGGTTCATTGCCAGCACCATTGGATCTTCATAGGTCTGGGATTCAATGGTGGTTATATTGCCGTATGAACCGAGCTTGTCCAGGCCGACAAAGCGGAAGGTATATTTACGATTTTTAGGCAGCGACAGAAAATCCCTGTACATTTTACAGAGATATTCGACCAGAAAGGTCTTACCGTTGCCCGGTTCACCGACCAGAACAAAGGCCATCTCTTTCGACGAACCACCCTGAGAGGCGTCTTTGACAAACGACACAAAAGAATTTATTTCGTCATACATACCGACGATATGTTTTTTACCTTCTCGGAATATCCTGAAATCAAAGGTATTTTTGCCGTTGACCATTACCTTGTCAATGTCCCCCTCCAATACCATTCGGGAGACACTCTGAAAAGCATTTTCAAAAATTCGTTCGCCCTTCTTCACCGAGGTAAAATGATTATGGAGTGAATTAACCCTTTGTTCTGCCATCGTCTCCCTCCTGACTAGTTGAGATAGATTGATACCTTTAATTGTTAATACACTATCGGCACCATAGTGGATTTTTTCAAGGAAGAATTGCAAATATTTGTCATTTCAAAAATGGATCTGCGGTATTGCGAATTGCATCCCGCCCCGCAAACAAAAGGATTCAACTTCTTTTGAACAGTTCAACTTTTTATTGACACTTGCTTCGCCAATTGCCACAATAATTAGTGCATATTCACAAAACAAAACTACAGCAATACAACCATAACATCAGAGGTATACTATGCTTAGAAAAGTCATCTCCACCAAGCAGGCACCAGCCGCCATCGGTCCATATTCTCAAGCTATTGCCACCGAGAGCCTGCTCTTTATCTCCGGCCAGTTGCCTATAGATCCAATAAGCGGCAAGATGCTTGACGGCGATATCGGAACCAAAACAAAGCAGATCATTAAAAATGCCACGGCCATTGCCAAAGAGGCAGGTACCGACTTGAGCCACGTGGTCAAGACGACGATATTCCTCACAAACCTGGGCGATTTCCAAGAAGTCAACAGCGCCTATGGGAGTTTTTTCGCCGAGTCACCTCCGGCACGATCAACGGTCCAGGTGGCTGCATTACCCCTTGGCTCAAACATTGAGATCGAGTTCATACTGACCCTGTAAAAGACTTCGCAGGAACAAAGGAAAATTTTATGAAATTTACGGTCAAAGACATCCTGGAGATGGAGGTT
>CBDTUM010000071.1:0-21098 GCA_965363495.1 uncultured Desulfopila sp. | reverse complement strand
AGCTCCTTAAACGATTAAAGAAACCACATGCAAGTTCCTAACCGGATATTACTGAATAGAGGGATACTTTTAAATGGCGACCATACAAACATATGTCTTCAGTTAACTAGCGTAAGCACCTCAATCCATTATCTTCATGGTGAGAATTGGCCTGCAGTTTCAGGATGGAAACTAAATAGATTGTTTTCAGTACCGTTGCAACATACGCTTTGTCAGGATTCTTTTTTTTTCAAGGACGAGCGCAGCCGTTCGATAATACTTTCCTCTGAGGCTTTCGACATGGTTGCGTGTCATGCTGATTGCCAGTTGTAGTCGATTCCGCCACTGAGGTGCGTCAGATCAGATTTCAGTTCCAGCTTTTTATGTCCAGCTTAGAGCCTTTTGTGACAGAACAAACAGCGATATTTGGGTGGGTGGCTTGCAGGAAGAGGGGCTTCTTTATCTTGGTCGTGGCACTCGAGACAGGATTTTTCAGCCTCTTTTTTTCCGGCGATCTTATAAAATGGGGTATGGATGTCATCATGGGGAAGAGGGGAGGTTGTCTCTTTCGGAGCATTGAGGAGAAAAACCAGAATACCTATGCAGAGAAGGATAAAAAGTATATTGACGGCAAGCAGTTTACGGTTTTTCGGTCGGTTCATGAGCTTTCTGGGTATTTTATGTACACGGTGAAATTAATGGGCCATTTCAGCAGCACTAAAGTTTAGTAACTTTTTCTCTAAAGAAAAAGCAATCAATTCCGCAAGAGTGGTTGCGATAAACGTACTTTTGCCAAGAAGGGTAACCATTCTTCTGTGACGAGTGTGATTTTTAATCATTTTGTGTAAATTTTCAGGAAATATATGTGGGTTGATTATGCATCCAGCTACCGCCTTGCCGGAGACTATAGCCGGGTAAATTCCCTCGCCGGTCAGACCGGAAGCAAGTCCGGCGGCATCGCCAACTAGAAAAATGTTATTAAACCGATACCCCCGATAGTCAAAGTTGATTAATTCTGCTTTACCCTGGTAATCGGCGAGTTTATACCCCAACTTATCGCCCCATTTGAGAAGATTGTTCTGTAACACTTTGGCTTTCATCACTCTGGCATCGACATATGCACCAATGGAGGCTGTTTGTTGGTGGGGAAAAACCCAGGCATAACCACTGGAAAAAAAAGTGCTGTCCAGATGCCATTGCATCTGGGGATACCACCCGGGGAGCTGATAGTTAATGCCGATGCCGATATCGCGCAAGGGAAGATTCAGGTGCCTTCTGACAAGAGACGAAGAACCGTCGGCTCCGACCAGGTATGTGAACCTCTGACGCTCAATTTTCCCAGTTATTTTATCGTGAAAAATGATTTCATTGTTGGCGATTGAGCGCACCTGGCAGCTGGGACGAATAAGTGCCCCAGCCTGCTGAGCCTTGTGGCTCATCATTTGCCCCAATTTTTCCCGGTTCACTGTGGCAATTATCGGTGTGGGTGCAGACACGCTGATATGTTGCAATCGGGTGAAAACATGCTGGATCGCAAATTGTCTCTCAAAAATATCGCTTGGTACGCTTTTAACCAAACCATTCCAAGTAACTCCCCCGGCACATACTTTTTTACCTAAAATTGGCTGTTTTTCAAGGACGAGAGTTTTAAGTCCCTGGGAGGCGGTCTTTTCGGCACATGCCAGTCCTCCAGGACCGGCACCGACAATAATAACATCAAAGGACATATGAAGTTTTTTAGTGAGCTAGCTTAAAATATTGGTGGTTTGGCAAGATCGTTCAACCTGGCTCAGAATAAGGAAAAAAATAGTCACACAGAGCTCACGGCGAGAGAAAAAGTAGCTCTCATAAAAAAACCTGCTCGGTGCGTTGCATTGCACCGAGCAGGTCAGTCTCTCAATTACGACAATAGAGGAGTATTTCAGCCTTCCGCCAGCATAGCTTTTAAATATTCTTTGTTTAATCTGGCAATATTTCGAATCGATATGCCCTTAGGACAGACCGCTTCACATTCTTTGAAGTTGGTACAGTTACCAAATCCTTCTTTATCCATTTGGCTAACCATGTCCAGAGCGCGTTCTTTCCGTTCGACCTGTCCTTGTGGAAGCTGACAAAGTTGAGATATTTTTGCGCTGGTAAAAAGCATCGCCGCCCCATTGGGACAACTGGCGACACAGGCCCCACAGCCAATGCACGCAGCTGCATCCATTGCCAGTTCAGCCTGGGCGGAGGGGATGGGGATACTGTTGCCATCTGGGGTTCCACCAGTATTTACCGAGACATAACCACCTGCTTGAATTATACGGTCAAGTGCAGAACGATCTATAAGCAAATCTTTTTTAATAGGAAAGGCTCTTGATCGAAAAGGCTCGATGACTATGGTGTCGCCACTGGCAAAATGCCGCATGTGCAATTGACAAAGAGTGACTTCTTTTTCAGGGCCATGGGCGACGCCATCAACAATAGCCCCACACATTCCGCAAATGCCCTCTCGGCAGTCATGGTCAAAGGCGACGGGATCCTTTCCTTCCTTGGTGAGTTTTTCATTCAGTACGTCGAGCATCTCGAGAAAAGACATATCTGTACTGATAGAATCGAGAGAGTAGGTTTCTAAATTGCCCAATGCGTCACTATTGGGTTGTCGCCAGATCTTTAGCGTCAGGTTAATGCTGCTCATGATGTTATACCTTAAGAGTTCAGTTTATAGGCGCCATTACCTTCCCGGAGCCTTACTTATAACTTCTCTGACTGGGAGTTACAAATTCAAAAGTAAGTGATTCTTTATGCATTGCCGGCTCTTTATCGTCGCCGAGGTGCTCCCAGACGGAAACGTGCGAGTAATTAGCATCATCCCGTTTTGCTTCATTTTCTTCAGTCTGGCTTTCTTCTCTCAGATGGCAGCCGCAGGATTCTTCCCTTGCCAGCGCATCCCGGATCAAAATTTCGGCAAATTCAAGAAAATCAGCGACACGGCCTGCTCTTTCCAGCGACTGATTAATTTCTTTTTTGGTGCCGGGAATATATACGTAATCCCAGAATTTCTTTTTGATAGCAGGCAACTCAGTCAGCGCCTTCTCTAAATCCTCTTTGTTTCTGGCCATACCGCAGTTGTCCCACAACAGTTTGCCAAGTTCTTTATGAATTTCATCAACGGTAAACTTACCTGCAGGGCCACCGCTACTGTTTTTGAGCAGCTTGGCAATTCTATCTTCTACTTCACGTTTCGATTCAAGAAAAGGTGTCTCATGCTCACTGATTTTTTCCAGTTTATTGGTGCCGAGATAATGGGCAATCGACGTGGCGATGACAAAATAGCCGTCGGCCAGTCCCTGCATGAGCGCACTGGCACCCAGTCGGTTGGCCCCGTGATCGGAAAAGTTACACTCGCCAATGGCAAACAAGCCGGGGATCGTGGTCATCAGGTCATAATCCACCCAGAGTCCACCCATAGCATAATGCACAGCAGGGTAGATCATCATCGGCTCAAGCATCGGATTACTATCGGTGATCTTTTCATACATCTGGAAAAGGTTACCATATTTTTTAAAGATGGTTTCTTTGCCGTCTCGTTTAATGGCTTCAGCAAAATCAAGGTACACAGCAAGTCCTGTTCCACCAACCCCTTTGCCAAGATCGCATTGTTCTTTGGCGTTCCTGGAGGCAACGTCACGGGGGACAAGATTACCAAAACTGGGATATTTATTTTCCAGATAATAATCCCGTTCAGCTTCCGGAATATCAGCTGGTTTACGCGTATCTCCAATTTTTTTAGGAACCCAGACCCGGCCGTCATTACGCAGACTTTCACTCATCAGAGTGAGCTTTGACTGGTAATCACCGTGCATCGGAATACAGGTGGGGTGAATCTGGACAAAGGAAGGATTTGCGAATCCCGCGCCGCGTTTACACGCTCGCCAAGCCGCGGTAACGTTAGATGCCATGGCATTGGTCGAAAGAAAATAGACATTGCCGTAGCCGCCTGTGGCCAATATAACCACATCGGCAGCAAAACTTTCGATTTCTCCGGTCATGATGTTGCGGGTGGTGATGCCACGAGCCCGGCCATCTGCCACGACCACATCCATCATTTCTCGACGGGTAAACATCTGCACTCGCCCTGCGTGGATCTGTCTCGACAATGCACCATAGGCGCCAAGGAGAAGCTGCTGCCCGGTCTGCCCTCGGGCATAAAATGTCCTTGAGACCTGGGCTCCACCAAAAGATCTGTTGGCAAGCGTTCCGCCATATTCCCGGGCGAAAGGTACTCCCTGGGCGACGCATTGGTCTATTATTTCGTTGCTTACTTCTGCCAGCCTGTAGACGTTTGCTTCTCTGGCCCGGAAGTCTCCACCTTTAATGGTGTCGTAGAACAAACGATACACCGAATCGCCGTCATTCTGATAATTTTTGGCTCCATTGATCCCGCCCTGAGCGGCGATTGAGTGGGCTCGTCTGGGGCTGTCCTGTATACAGAAATTCTTAACTTGGTACCCCTGTTCGGCAAGGGTCGCCGCTGCCGATGCGCCGGCAAGGCCGGTACCCACAACTATTGCGCTGTATTTTCTTCTGTTGGCAGGGTTGACGAGTTTATTAGAAAAACGGTGATTATTCCATTTTTCTTCAAGAGGGCCGGCAGGTACACGAGGATTAAGTTCCATATTTTCAAAACCTTGGCTAATTTCTTTTAGTGAATTTCCTGTACATCGTTGACCGACAAACACTTTGCATGCCCAGGGCTTCTATACTACTATTAAAAAGATGCCCCAAATCCAAACATGAAGTAGAAGGCAATGCCGCCGAAAACCAACAAGAAAAACACTGGAATAATTAGAGTAAGTCGGGCAATAAGTGTGTTATAGCGGGGATGGTTTACGCCAAATGTCTGTAACATACTCCAGAAACCATGACTAAGGTGGATAGTTAAGGCAATAAAGGCGAGTACATAAAAGAGAGAATAAAAGAAATTACTGAGCAAATCTTTGACGGTAACTGAGATAAGCGAATCATGAGGCGCAAAAGTAAAGCCAAAGATGTGAACCATGAGAAATGCCAGGATGAATAAGCCTGTGTAGGGCATTGTTGCCGAGGCAAACGAGTTTTTAACAACCCTGGTCGTCACTTCGTATCTGGAATTACTTACTTGTCGGTTCTCATAAAAGAGATACAGTCCGACGACAATGTGGGCCAGGAAAACAAAAAGGAGTGAAAAGCTGAAGACCAGAACAATCAGAGGATGGCTGTGAAGTTCATCGGCATAGCCTTGAAAAACTTCGCTGCTCATGAAGATAGTAGCGTTCCCCGCCACATGGGTGCAGAGAAATAAAAACAATAGCAAACCCGTGCTTGCCATTAAGAATTTCTTGCCAATTGATGAAGTTAAGAATCTGACAAACCACATAAGCACACCTTCGGTGAAAATTTATGAGTGGATGTAATTTTTTAATTGCCTTGATAATATAGAAAAAAATGAAAAAGAAAAGGAAAAAGTTATTTTTTTCCGGCTTCACCATAAGGATTTCGAATTTGGTGCTTTCGTCTTGGCGGACCTGGCCAACTAACCCCTTAAAATTCCTAAATACTTTGAAATATGCCATATTTATCAATAATATTTGACCTTGACGGGACTCTTCTTGATACCCTCGACGATCTCGCGGAAACCTGCAATGAAGTGCTCACCTTGCATCATTTTCCGACCCATCCGACGCCTGCGTATAAAACCTTTGTCGGTGATGGTCTACAAAACCTCATCCGAAAAATAACCCCGACCGGCACAGCTGATATCGTCCTGCAACAATGCTGCACGTTATTTACCGAACGATACGCTTGCAACTGGAAGAGAAAGAGTTGCCCATATGGGGGCATTAATGCTATGTTGGCGACGCTCAAGAACCAGAGGGTTTCGCTTGCCGTGTTATCCAACAAACCGCATGAATTCACAAAACTTTTTGTAGATGCGTTTTTTCCGCAGGGGCTGTTTTCCGTCGTCTATGGACAGCGTGAAGGTTTTCCTCGAAAGCCGGACCCAACTGTGGCGCTGGAAATTGCTGAGCGCCTGGGCAATCGTCCACAAGACACTGTTTTTGTCGGCGATTCAGGGGTCGATATGATGACCGGAAAAGCTGCGGGCATGGCCGCAGCCGGAGTATCTTGGGGATTTCGGAGTGTGCAGGAATTAACTGATAACAACGCTGATATAATAGTCCACCATCCATTGGAGTTAGAACAATATGTCTTATTTTCCACCTGAACTGGCACCTTATGTTAAATACCTAACTCCACCGGTAGTGGGCGCCTTCATCGGTTACCTGACTAATCGAGTCGCTATAAGAATGCTTTTTCGTCCTTTAAAAGCCTGGAAGATAGGAGGACTTCGGGTGCCGATGACCCCGGGAGTCATTCCGTCTAAAAGAGTCGAACTGGCGGTGAACATGGGAGAGGTTGTCGGCGATCACCTCCTCACCAGCAAGGAAATCGCTAAAGGACTACAGCAGGAGGTTTTCCAGAATCATCTCTACAATCTTATCCAGGAAAGGGTGGAAGGTGTCGTGCAAAAAAACCTTGGCACCCTGGCATCTACTATTCCGCAGAAATTTAGAATCTATTTTGATTTAGGCACGAAAACGATACGATACCAGCTCAAAGAACATGTTCATACGGTCATTCATTCGGAGGAATTTGCCGAAACGGTTGACAAGGCCATTGACAATCGACTGGAGCTCTTTCTGGATCAGAATGTCGGCACGATCATTACCGGGGCCAACCGGGAAAAGACCTATCATTTCATTGAAGAAAGCGTTGAGAGGATGTTTGCCAGCGAAGCGATGGAGCAATGGGTAGAAGACTTTGTCCATCAGAAGGTGTACGGCACTCTGCAGCAGGAAAAGGCTCTTGCCGATATTTTGCCACCATCTCTGCAGGAGCTGTTTATGGTCATGCTGGAGAAACAGGTGCCTGCATTTCTCAGCAAAATCGCTCTTATTGTCAGTGAGCCTGACGTCCGTGAAAAAATAATTACCGGTGCTCGTGGCGGGGTGGAAAATTTTATCAATTCCCTGGGCACGATGGCCGATATGGTACGGGGCTTCTTGCCGATGGAGACGGTGGAAGATAAAATTCGCGAATATCTTATAGACAAAAATGATGCGATCGTAACCTGGCTCCAATCCGAGGAGTTGCAGCTTCGTGTGGCGACCATTATTCGTGAAAGGAGTCAGCAATTTTCTCAAAAGCCCATTGTCAGCTTTATTAAAGAAGAAAATGAACACGCTGTCGAAGATTTTTGTTCCCAGTGCACAAAGCAGATCCTGCTGCTGATCCGGGGTGAGGAGGTAAGCTCTACGCTTATTTCCATGTTTAAAACAAACATGGAAAATCATATCGATTTGGGTGAGGTGAGTCTGCGACAGGCACTTCTCACCCTACTTGGCGAACAATCCATGTCTGCCGGCAAGGATTGGATCAAAAAAGAAATCCGCCAACTGCTTCAGGCCCAAAAGACCCTCCAAACTGTCGATTCTCTGGTTGATACCCTGATTGAATCGCTCCTGCAGAAGAAAATAGGCAAGCTGGCCAATTTTGTCCCAGTCGGGGTACGGGAAGGCTGGTCAAAATCTCTGCAGAAGATGGCTTCGACGATGCTCGAAAACGAAGTTCCCGGCCTGGTTCAATCTCTTAATATCCGACAAATCGTTACGGAAAGGGTGAATTCTCTGGATATTTTGAAACTGGAAGGACTGTTGCTGTCGATCATGGAAGAACAGTTTAAATATATTAATCTGTTTGGGGCTTTGCTTGGTTTTTTGCTAGGTTGTCTGAATATTGTTTTTTTGTATGGGGTATAAATAAGTACCCCTAAGCTGCTAAGTGGTACTGAGACATGCGGACTTGAACGTTTACAGCAACATCACCCAACCAGATCTAGCCGACAGACAGTACTTACAGTGCTGACAGGAGAGGGGTGGTTGTGCTCTACCCTTAAGTGCTGGTTATCATGCAGAAGAGTGTGTTGGAGGAGTTGATGGAACAATTTCTGGATAACGATATCGCAGCTGGCAGCGATGAGCTGCTGCGATACCGGGATCTGTTCAGGTTTGCGCCCATCGGCATCGTGCGTACCACTATTGACGGAGAGATTCTCCTTGGTAACCAGGCTTTTGCCGAAATGCTTGGCTATGCTAGTTTTTCCGAGTTGGTGGAGCTTGCGGGAAAGAAGATCTCCGGCCTCTATGAAGACCCCGAAGGCCGAAGGCGTTTGCTCACCCATAGTCGGCAAAGCGGTACGCCATTTCATTTTGATGCCCGGTGGCGGAAAAAGGGCGGGCAAGAGTGTCATTGTCGCCTCCATGTGCGCAGAGGCGTTGACAAAAACGGCGTATCTCAGTTTTTTGAAGGCTTTATCGAGGATATTAGCCGACAGAAAAAAATTGAGGAGGCTCTACAAGAGAGTGCCGAAAGCTATCGGAGTGTATTTGAAAATACCGGCACCGCCACAATAATAATCGAAAACGACACCACGGTGTCTCTTGCCAATGAAAGATTTACCGCCCTTACCGGTTACAGCAAAGAGGATATAGAGGGAAAATTGCGCTGGCCGGTTCTGATTGCCAATAGCGCAGATCGAACACGGATGCTGCATTACCACGCGGCTCGACGGACCTCTGCCAATAAGATTCCTATCGAATATGAATTTACGCTCCGCGACAAAAACGGGAACTTGAAGGATGTTTTCCTTCGTGTTGACATGATTACTGGCTCACAGGCCAGCGTCGCCTCTCTGCTGGATATTACTTCCCTTAAAAACGTTCGGCGTAGTTTCCGGGAAAGCGAGTCGCGGTTGCATGGAATCCTGGAAGCATTTGACGGTTTTATCTATATCTGCTCAGAGGATCATCAACTGATCTTTATGAACCGCAAATTAAAAGAATCCCTGGCCGCCCCGGTTGTGACAAATGAACCATGTCATAAGCGTCTCTACAATCTTGACCAAGCGTGTGAATGGTGTGATGGAAAGAAGGTTTTTGCGGGTGCGACGGTGAAGTTTGAATTTAACAATCCCAACGATGGACGCTGGTATTATGCCGTCAGTTCACCGATATACGAAGAGGAAAATCGTATTTCTCAAAAGCAGACGGTTATTATCGATATCCATGAGAGACGGATGAGAGAAGAAGCCCTGAGAGAACGGGAATTGTATCTGGCCAGGGAAAATCTCCGGCTGCGGGAAAATATCCATGATCGGTATAAATTCGGCTCTATTATCGGCAAAAGCAAGGCCATGCAAAAGGTCTATGAACTTATTCTTCGCGCTGCAGGTACCACTGCCAATGTTATCATTTACGGAGAATCGGGAACAGGCAAAGAGCTTGTTGCCAGGGCGATTCACGAAATTGGAGATCGGGCAGAACGCCCTTTTGTGGCGGTAAATTGTGGTGCTATTCCTGCTGGTTTGATGGAAAGTGAATATTTTGGTTATCGAAAAGGTGCCTTCACTGGAGCCGAGAAGAACAAGCCGGGTTTGTTCGACAGAGCCAATGGTGGAACCCTCTTTCTTGATGAACTCGGTGAAATTGACGAAGCAATGCAGGTCAAACTGCTCCGCGTCCTGGAAGGCTATGGCTATACCCCTTTAGGGGGCTCGCAATCCGGTAAAACTGATGTGCGTATCATTACGGCAACAAACCGCAATATTCGTAACTTGCTTGATGAGGGCAGGATGAGAGAAGATTTCTTTTATCGGATCCATATCATCCCTATTTCCCTGCCGCCGTTGCGCGAGCGTCAGGAGGATATTCCGCTGCTGGTCGAACATTTTTTGCAAAAATACACCACTGAGGCGGGATTGAGCCAACCTCTTCAAGGCCGTGATATCGACAGGCTTCTCCGTCACCATTGGCCAGGGAACGTCAGAGAACTTGAAAATACTATCCAGCGTTATGTCAATCTCAAAGTTCTTGAATTTGCCGGTGAAGAAAGCGGCCCCAGGGGGAGCCAGTTCTTGGTTGGAGGCTGCACCGATGCAACTGCCTTACCCTTACGTGAATCGATGAGACAATTCGAACGAGTGCTTATTTTTGAGCATCTCCAGGCTTGCCGTTGGAATAGAACTCGAGTTGCGCGACGACTTGGCATTCAACGCAAAACCCTCTATTTGAAGATGCAGCAATATCAGCTGGAAGATGGTCACGGTGAGTAGTTTTTTACTCACTGTGAGGTATATGTAGGCGAAGTTATGGGAGGCATAATTATTTAAACATAACAATGTGATACGTTTTTTTATTTTTCCGTTGAGTAATTTTATACTCACCTGGGGAAATTTTGCCTCTACGGTAAAATAAGATACTCTCTAACTGGTCATCTCATAAATTCATTTAAAATCCTTGATGATTTTAAATGAATTTCATCTGCGATGTGTAATATTGCTATATTATTTCAGATTGTTAGAGCGAATTGTAATGATAGAACAATCGAAATAACGACACAGATGAAGACTATTCTCCACTTTGAGGAAGGCCAACACCAGCATAATCAAGGGAGATAGCGGGATAATTTATTGTGGCACAAGGTTTGCTAGTAATCCAGTGATCTATGTTTTCTTCGCCAATTAATCTTCAACCTAAAGGAGTACTTATGAAGACGAAATTCATCGATCCGACCCCTGAAGCTTATTCCTATCCACTGCTTATCAAAAATTTACTTGCCTCCCCGTTAAGCAATCATCCAGACCAGAAAATCATTTACCGGGATCAGCGGGAATTTACCTACCGCCAGTTTGGCAAGAGGGTGGCTCAACTTGCTCACGCCCTCGGCGCTCTCGGCGTCAAAGCCGGAGATACAGTGGCGGTAATGGACTGGGATTCACATCGTTACCTCGAGTGCTATTTTGCCGTGCCGATGATTGGTGCGGTTCTGCATACGGTAAATGTCCGGCTGTCGAGCGAACAATTGCTCTATACCATCAACCATGCCGAAGACGATGTCTTGCTGGTAAATAGTGAATTCGTGCCGATGCTTGAGGCCATCAAGGATAAACTGCTGACAGTGAAAAAAATTGTGTTCCTGACGGATTCAGGAGAAAAGCCTGCGACCAGCCTCGTTATTGATGAGGAATACGAGGCAATGTTGCAGAATCAACCAGAATTATATGATTTCCAAAATTTTGATGAAAACAGTATTGCCACAACGTTTTACACCACCGGCACCACCGGCTTGCCCAAAGGCGTTTTCTTCAGCCACCGACAGTTGGTGCTGCACACCTATGGGGTACTCTCTGCTGTGTCCAGCTTTGAATCCGGGGCTCAACTCAGCTCTGACGATGTCTATATGCCGATGACTCCAATGTTCCATGTTCACGCCTGGGGAATGCCGTATCTCATGACTCTTCTTGGAGCAAAACAAGTCTATCCGGGGAAATATGATCCCGTCTCGTTGCTGGAATTTGCCTCAGAATATAAGGTGACTTTTTCCCATTGCGTTCCAACAATTCTCCATATGCTGCTCTCACATCCGGCAGCAGCAGGCTGTGATCTGACCGACTGGAAGGTTATTATCGGAGGTTCCGCCCTTTCAAAAGGTTTATGCAAGCAGGCCTTAGGTCATGGCATAAATGTCTTTACCGGGTACGGGATGTCGGAAACCTGTCCAATACTCACCCTCGCTAATTTAAAACCGCATATGCTGCAATGGTCAGAGGAGGAACAGATAACGATTCGGTGCCGTACTGGACTGCCTATTAGTAATGTTGAGCTAAAACTGCTTGATCCCGATGGGCAACCAATTCCCCATGACGGAAAGTCGACGGGGGAAGTGGTAGTTCGATCTCCATGGTTGACCCAGGGTTATTTAAAAGATGCAGAAAAGAGCAAGGAACTCTGGGAAGGTGGTTGGTTGCACACCGGAGATATCGGCTACATCGATCAGGACGGCTATCTACAGATCACCGACCGTCTCAAGGATGTGATCAAAACCGGAGGAGAGTGGATTTCATCACTAGAACTCGAGGATATAATCAGCCAGCACCCAGGGGTCAGCGAGGTGGCAGTGATCGGCATAAAAGACCGTAAATGGGGAGAACGGCCGATGGCCCTGGTGGTACCGAAGGAGGTCACGGAAAAACCGCTGACGGAAGATGATATCAGAGCCGCAGTTCAGGTCGCCATCGATAAAGGTATTTTGCCCAAATATGCCATGCCGGAAACGGTCACCCTGGTAGAGCAGATAGCCAAAACCAGTGTCGGAAAATTGAACAAGAAACAGATGCGGCATGATTTCGGCAATAAAATATTATAAACTCAATCAGCTGAAGGAAGCGCAGGCTGTTGACTTGTTAGTTTCCATCAAACTTAACAAGTCGACAGCCAGATCTCTGACTGCTCCCTGCGAAGTATTGAACAGTAGCCATAAGCTTTGTTCCGTTTCTGATACACAGGAGGTAAACTGGCAAGAGAACACATTACAATCATCCGATTTCCTTATTATTTGATGATATCAATAGTTTGCACTATTTTTATCCGTAATGCACTTGGTAAATCTCATCGAAATCAAGCATGTTTCAGGTTTGCATATCCTCAGGTTCTATGAAATATTTTTTTAGTCTCTTTTTATTTATAGCGCTGGCAACATCTTGTATTGCCGAAACCATTACAATTGTGGCGGATGAATGGCCGCCATTTAATGGCAGGGCGAAAAGCCGGGATGAAGGCTACATGGTTGATATTGCACGAATGATCTTTGAGGACAAAGGGATCGATGTGAAATATGTTACAATGCCATGGAAACGAGCTATTGCAGGAACCAGGCAGGGAGTCTATACCGCTGTAGTTGGTGCATCAAAAAGAGATGCGGCTGGCTTTGTCTTTCCGGAAGAAGAACTGGCTCGCAACACATTAGCTTTTTATGTGAAAAAAGGAAACAGCTGGAGATTTCAAGGAGTCGATTCAATTCGACAGATTACTTTAGGGGTAATTGCCGGCTATGATTATCGGCAGTGGCTCAACGAGTACATCAAAGAAAACAGGAACAATGCAAGTAAGGTTCAAATTCTTACCGGGAATGTCCCTTTACAAAGAAGTCTGCAAAAACTCATGTTGGATAGAATTGATGTTGTTGTGGATACTGAAGCCGCAATTCTTTGGGAGGCGAAACGCTTAGGCTTTTTAAATGAAATTGAATCTGCCGGTTATGGAGGTGAGCCAGCATTTTGTTATATTGCCTTCTCACCCAAGAGAGCCGACTCGCCAATCTATGCAAAAATATTATCCGATGGTATTGCGCAACTCAGGACGAATGGGAAACTGCAGAATATTCTGGATAAATATGGATTGACCGATTGGCGTCTGCCAACTCGAGAAAATCAATTAAAAAATGAGAGTCAGCAGAAAAAAGGCAGCCTCGTCAAGCCATAAAAGCTTCGAAGAGCCCTGTGGAATTCTGCCAAGCGGCTGTGAGCCAACATTAAGTTTTCTGAGTAGAAATGAATCAGAAGACAATCGAAAAAATACCTAAACGAACTCTTCGCAACAGTTGATAAGATATCAGCTCTTGCCAGTGGCAAGCTGTCCGCAGGCGGCCGAGATATCCGTGCCACGGCTATTTCTGATAAATACTGTGTAATGAGCATTGATAAGAATATTTTGAAATCTGATCAGCCTCTCCCTACTTGGGCTTTTAAAGGGAAGTGCCGGAGATTCGTTATAGGGAATCAGATTGATTTTGCAGGGGATTCCTTCAAGTTTCCGGGCTAACTCATAGGCGTCTTTGTCTGCATCGTTGATGTCTTTAAGAATAATGTATTCAAACATGATTCTTTTTCTTTTCGGCATGGGAAAATCACGGCAGGCAGCAAGCAGCTCTTCCACCGAATAACGGTTATTAACAGGCATGAGTTGGCTGCGCACTGCATCATTTACGGCGTGCAGCGAAATAGCTAAATTTACTGGAGATTTATCTCCGAAATCTTTGATTTTCGGTACTATTCCACATGTCGATACGGTGATTTTCCTGGCAGATATATCCAGTCCCTTCTGTTCCATGATGATGGAGAGGGAGGCAAGCACATTATCCAGATTGTTGAGAGGTTCCCCCATCCCCATATACACCACATTGGTTATCCTGTCGGGTCCGATCAAGCTCTCTTTGGGCTGGGTTAGCAGATAATCACGGACACTGCAGACCTGGTTGACGATTTCTGCTACTGTCAGGTTTCTTATAAAACCCATGGTTCCTGTGAGGCAGAACGTGCACCCCATAGCGCAACCTACCTGGGAGGAAATACAAAGCGTATTTCTATCCGGTTCAGGGATGAAAACCGATTCAATTATATGGCCATCATCAAGTCGAAAACCAAATTTAACGCAGCCATCGCCGGCTTTTTCGATAATCGGATCTGAAAATCTTGAGATAGAAGCGTTCTCCTCCAGCAATGCCCGAAACACTTTAGCCAGATCGGTCATCTGCGAGAATTCGGAGATTCCCGGCCGGTACAACCATCCCATAATCTGTTTGCCACGAAAAGTCGATTGGCCAAGGCTCTCAGCATACTCAATTAAACCTTCTTGTGTGAGATTCTTCAGGTCTGTTTTTGGCAAAAGACTCATAGTGCCCTCCTGTGTTCCGGGATAAGAGGTGTGGTACCATGCAACGCCATTGCAATAGATGCGAGAAAAGCATTTTTATCACGTGGCAATCGCCCCGCAAGCGGCAGATAACTCGATGCATGGTTGGCATGAAATTGGCATTTGACGTTCTGTAAGTGAGAAATAAGCAACTGGAGTTCCTGTAAAATTTCAGAAGGGGAGAGCAGGGTAAAGGTACCTGTTGCCACCTCTCTGCCAAGTATGGTGTTTTCAAGCGGCATCAGGGTAAGGGCGGCAATCTGATGCGGCGCCATTTTATTTAATACTTCTGCGGTATCAATGGCGTGCTGCGTTGACAGCGCGGTGCCGCCGAGACCGAGCAGGAGAGTGACCGACAGAAAAAGTCCGGCTGCTCTAATTTTTTTTCCGGCTGCTAGCATAGATGCCGCAGTTTCGCCTTTTTGTACAGAATGTAAAACCGCATCGCAACCGCTCTCCAACCCCATATATACTCGATCAAGACCCATTGCTTTTAATGCTGACAGCTGCTCTTCACTCTTATTTCGCACAGCCCGTGCAGTACCGTACAGGGAAATTCTGGTAATCCACGGGAGTTGTTGGCGGATTTTATGGAAAAGCTCCATGAGCCTTTTCTGTGACAATATAAGCACATCACCATCGGCCAGGAAAACCCGTTTTTGGCCGCGGCAAAATTTTTGAGCGAAATGGAGGTCGGCGTCTATCGTCTCTGGTGCTTTGAGTTGAAAAGGTGTGTTTTTATAGGCACCACAGAAGGTGCATTTATTATAGGAACATCCGACCGTCACCTGGAGGATGATCGAGTTTGCCTCGCTGGGCGGTCGGATGACATTTCCTGCATAATTCATGGATACTTTATTGGTAATGGCTTCAGGCCACTGGATTTTTCACTGCAAAATCCTTCATAAATCCAACCAGCTTGGCAACACCTTCGACAGGAAAAGCGTTGTAGATGGAGGCGCGACAGCCGCCGATTGACCGGTGCCCTTTCAGGCCATTGAGGCCGATTGCCGCAGCCTCTGCTATAAATTTTGCCTCAAGATCCGGGGTAGCAAGATTGAAAGTAACATTCATCAAGGAGCGGGAATCTTTTTCGGCATGGCCACGGTAATAGTCGCTGCTGTCTATCGCCCCGTAAAGAAGAGTCGCTTTCTCTCTGTTGATTTTTTCCATTGCCGCAATACCGCCCATTTTTTTCAACCACTTTAACACCTCACCGACAACATATACGGCAAAGCAGGGTGGGGTATTAAACATCGATCCTTTATCGGCGTGTGTTTTGTAGCTGAGCATGGTTGGGGTATTGGCCGGTGTCCTGTCGAGGAGATCGTCGCGAATAATAACGATGGTCACCCCCGCCGGTCCTAGATTTTTTTGGGCGCCCGCAAAAATGAGCCCGAACTTCGACACATCGATCGGTCGTGACAGGATATCCGAGCTCATATCACTGATGAGCATTTTGTCTGTTTGTGGCAGTTCGGCAAACTCTGTGCCGTAAATGGTATTATTAGAGACGTAATAGAGATACTCAGAATCATCTGCGACCGAGTACTCACCCTGTTTGGGCACTCTATTAAAGTTGGCTTTTTCGCTGGAGTAGGCGACTTCGATCTCACCAAACAACTGGGCTTCTTTAATAGCTTTTTTGGCCCAGGTACCGGTGTTGAGATAGGTCGCTTTTTTATCCTTGCCCAATAAATTCATGGGGATCATGAAAAACTGGCTTGAAGCACCACCCTGCAAAAATAAAACTTTGTAATTGTCAGGGATTTGTATCAGGTCGCGTAGATTTTTTTCAGCTTCGTCTGCCACGGCCATAAATTCTTTGGAACGGTGACTGATTTCAATAAGGCCAATACCAGTTTCCTGAAAATTAACGACATCCCGGCCTGCTTTTTCAAGCACTTCATAGGGAAGGGTTGCAGGTCCGGGACTAAAATTAAATACACGATCAGCCATTGCTCATTTCTCCTGTTGTTGTTTTTTAATGAGAAGATATCTAAAAGATCTATTGTAGAGTGTCTACTTCAGGAAACGAATTAGTCAATTGCACATTGCCGAATTGCTTCATATAAGACTATCCCGGCAGTCATGGCAAGATTCAAACTTCGGATATGAGGGTTTTGCATCGGCAAAGTATAGCATCTGTCTTGATACAAGTGCAGTACGTCTTCGGGTAAGCCTTTTGTCTCCTTGCCAAAAATCATAAAACACCCCGGTTTAAACTGTGCAGAACTGTACACTGTAGTCACTTTGGTGGTAAAGAAAAAGAGATCGAGTTCATTTTGAGCCGCAAGAAATGTATCAAAATCATCCCAATATTGAATATTGACATGATGCCAATAATCAAGCCCGGCCCGTTTAAGGTGTTTATCGTCGGTTGAAAAACCAAGGGGATGCACCAGATGCAGCACTGAATTGGTTGCGCCGCACAGCCTTGCAATGGATCCGGTATTCGGGGGGATTTCAGGTTCCACCAGAACTATATTGAAAGGACGGGATGTATGCATGTTTGAAAGAAAACTAACCTCGGTAAACGGGAAATAAGCTGGGACTCTTTTTACTCCTTTCAAATCCATACGAAAAAGAGTGACAAACTTCTAGGAGTAAGGAACTCAATGATTAAAGGAATAACGTTTATACTCACTGCGCTAGATGAAAACAACGAAAAACAGGCAGAAAGTCAGGTGAGCGACCAGAAAAAGTTGCATTTTGATCATAACTGGATACATTTTCAGGCTCGTTGAGGTAGAACTCTTCAAGATGGAGTAAGGAATGCACAGTGAGTAATTCGAACAAAAACATTTCAAGCGATGGGCGCCGAACAGTCGTACTTTTGCTTTTATTTGGCCTTCTGGTATTTGATCTCGCGAAGGGGTATAATTTTTTCTCTTTTGAGAAAAATAAAGAAAATGGTTCCTGTCAACAACTGCATCACGTCCAGCCGAATAAACTCGTTGTAGAAAACTGTTTATATACGGAGAAAGAGGGTGGAATGAACGCAGTTCCTGCACAAATCAGCCCATTTTTATTTGCCGCGATGCCAATTAACAGCGCAGACAAGGACATGCTTATGACGGTTGATGGCATCGGCCGGGCCCTGGCCGAAGATATTCTTGTATACCGTCGCCAATCTGGACATTTTACCAGCAGCAGCGATCTGCTGAATATTCCGGGGATAGGTCCAAAACGGGCAGCAAAGTTTGCCGAAGCATTTACATTTAGCGAAAGACCGTGACAGTCGAACGTATTGAACAGCCTTGTCTGGTGCTGGTGGGTCCAACTGCCATCGGCAAAACCGATCTTTCTCTGACCCTTGCCCGTCGTTATGGTTGCGAGATTGTCAGTGTCGATTCCATGCAAGTCTACAGATATATGGATATCGGTACAGCAAAGGCTTCCTGTGATGAGCGGGCAGAGATCCCACACCATCTGATTGATATTGTCGATCCGGATGAACCGTATGACTCTGCTCGCTTTGCCGAAGATGGACTACAGGCTATACGAAATATTCACTCACGTAATAAAATACCTTTACTGACCGGAGGAACCGGCCTCTATCTTCGAGCGTTGCTTGATGGAATTTTTCCCGGCGTTCCTGTAGATGAACAAATAAGGAATATGCTAAAGGAAAGATTGCTAGTTGAAGGCTCATCGAGGCTACATGAGGAATTGTCTTTATGTGACCGTATTTCCGCTACAAGAATCCACGAAAACGACACACAGCGCTTGTTGCGGGCATTAGAAGTTTTTTATGTATCCGGAATCCCCTGGTCGGAACATATACATCGCCATAAACAAGAGACCGCAGGGGGGCTTTTTGCGAATGCGCTGCAATTGGGATTAACCACGGATCGTGCCAATCTTTACCAGCGAATAAATGCGCGATGTGCAATAATGCTCAAATCCGGATTGGAAGAAGAGGTCAGAAATCTTTTGGCCATGGGCTATGACCGAAGCCTCAATGCTTTTGGTTCAATAGGTTATCGCCATATGATCAATTATATAGATGAACAATGGACCTGGGACGAGACCATACACCTTCTGGCAAGAGACACCAGAAGATACGCCAAAAGGCAGTACACCTGGTTCTCTAAATTACCCGACCTGCGGTGGTTTGATGTTAACGAACAACAAAATATTGTCCATACTGTTGATTCCTGGTTCACCAAATTTTCTCAACAATAATACATGAACAGCAAAATCGAGAACCATATCGCCGCAAGAATATCGGCAATCCCAGCAGTATTTATCGAATACCTTAAATCAAAAGGAATAGTGGGGGACGAAGAGGCCTATAAATTTCTCTACCCAACCCTTGCCGACCTCCCAAAACCGGAGGTGATGCTCAATCTTCCAGCGGCGGCACGACTGGCTGCTGAGTATGTCGTTGCCGGAAAACAAATTATCGTCTGGGGCGATTATGATGTAGATGGGACCACCGGAACTGCACTCCTGGTAAACTTTTTCAAAGAATTGGGGACGGCGGCCAGATGGCATATTCCCGACAGAATACACGAAGGATATGGTTTGAACGCGGAGTGGTTTACTGATAAGAAAAATATCAGTTTAGCCGACGAATTTTTACTTATCACTGTGGATTGTGGTATCTCGAACGCGCAGCAAATCGCTGTTATCAAAAAAATTGGCGGGAAAGTTATTGTTACCGACCATCACAATCTGCCGGAAGAGGGCGTTCCTGATTGTCTCGTGCTTAATCCATCGCAGCCCTTATGTGGATTTCACGGAAAACACCTTGCCGGCGTTGGGGTTGCCTTTTATCTGGCTGCCGGAATAAGAGCCGAACTTTCTTTTCAATCGAACGCAAACAGTTTAGCAGAAGAGGCCAGTCGCCTTAATCTTAAAAAGTATCTTGCCTTTGTTGCTCTTGGGACAATAGCCGATGTTGTCAATCTCACACCAACCAACAGGATATTGGTCAGGGCAGGTCTTGAAGCGCTATTAGAGCCACAATTCGTTGGGCTTGCTGAGTTGCTATTCTCCTGTGGAATTACAGGAGGACAAGTAAGCTCTGAAGATATTGGCTATCTTATTGGTCCTAAGATAAACGCAGCTGGTCGGCTGGGGGAGAGCAAAGTTGTAGTGGAGCTTCTCACCATGACGGATCACACAAGGGCCAAGCGTTTGGCCCAAACATTAACGGAACTGAATGATGAAAGGAAAAGAATTAGCAGTGATAATCTAGATATTGCATTGAATTCCATAAGCAAGTCGTTGATAGAGCAAAATAAATTTGTTATTGTGAAAGGGGACTTGCACCAAGGAGTCGCGGGCATAGTCGCATCAAGGCTCGTTGATATGTTCAGAGTGCCAGCTATCGTTTTTGCCAAAAAGAATCACTCAAACGGACAGATATCCTATGTTGGGTCTGCGAGATCTGTCGTCGGAGTCAATATTATCGCATTATTAGCGAGATGCTCACAATGGATCGAACGATTTGGTGGCCATGAAATGGCCGCAGGGTTAACCGTGCATGCTGATAATTTCGAACAATTTGCAGCTCATTTTACAAATCTGGTCGAAAGGGCAATGAGTGAAAAGCAGATTATACCAAAAAAACAGTACGATATCCGCTGCTCTTCCGAGTTAATTTTGAACCCTGAGCATTTGCGTTGCCTGCAGCTTCTCGAACCTTTCGGGCCAGGTAATCCTCAGCCGATTTTTCAGGAAATCTCGGCTACAATTTTGGATTCTCGGGCTGTCGGTAGGGAGTCCGAACATTTACAGGTAACGATCCGAGGTAAATATACTAACCTGAAAGGAATAGGTTTTAGTCTCGGTAAGCTCCTGGCAGACATCCAGAGACAGCCCAAAAGAAGCATGATTTATACTCCGACCATGAACAGATTTCGCGGTAACGTAAGTTGGCAGGTCAGAGTCATTGAAATTTAACCCACTTAGAATCAAGAAAAGAACAATTAAAAGTATTTTAAAATGAATTACGCCATTACGAAGCGATTAGAATCGAATCGAAAAAACCTCGGTTCTTCATGAAGTTTGTCTCAATCGTAAGTTATTTTCAGAGCTGTTTACCTCAATCTTTTCTTAGAGTACTTTCTGAAGTTTTTTATTACAAGCGGCAGGGTTGAAGAATAAATGCTTCCCGGCAGCACAAGTTTGCTGAAAAAGTTCATCGAGAGTGAGTATATATTGTTGTAATTGTATGGTATTTAAATTTCTATACATAATATACATTATGCGACATTGATGCTATTTGTGATTTGATCGGTTTTTATACCAAAAAGCAATTTATCTTTGGTTTGTTTATTAAGGCAAAAATGCTATAGATATGCATGCCTGGAGAGAATTTATGAAATTTGGCATACTCTATCTGTAACTATCTAATTTAGAAAAAAATTATTGGTTCTTACGTTATTCTTAAAGTCATTTGGAGAGTTTTATGTCCCGCGAAATATATCAGGAGCCCCTTGTCAGCCGATACACCAGTCCTGAAATTCAACAGCTTTTTTCGGAAAAAACTAAATTCAC
>CBDTUM010000070.1:0-21314 GCA_965363495.1 uncultured Desulfopila sp. | reverse complement strand
TCAAACTCTGACAGCATATTGATAAAACCTTTTTTTTCAACGGCACGGATGCCGTTGACATTCCAGGAAACGAATTTCAGCGCACTGTTGTTCTCCATTTTAGCTCCGGGTCTTTTACGGGGACGCACCCCTTTCTGGGGACATTTTTTCTCTAAAGGACAGATGTCACAGTGTGGACTGACTGGTCGGCAAATTGACTGACCGAAGGCCACCAGAATTGAATTAACCCCAATCCAGTGTCTGGCCGGCAGCTTTGCCCGCAGCGCCATTTCGGTTTTCAGCGGCGTGTCTGTTTCGACATACTGCCATATATTCATAATTCGGTGGACATGTGTGTCAACGCAAATAGCAGGTTTTTGAAAGGCCACACTGACAACCAGATTGGCTGTTTTTCTGCCGACTCCGGGCAAAGTGATCAGCTCCTCGATTGTCTCCGGCACTCTGCCGTGGAATCGCTTCAGGCATTCCGGCAATCTGGTCAGATGTTTTGCTTTAGTGTTGTAGAAGCCGACCGGATAAATGAGCGCGGCAATTTTTTCTTCTGACAAGGCAGCAAGGGAAGCAGCGTCCGGTGCGTGTTGAAAGAGTCGCGCTGAAGAGAGGGCGGTGGTTTCATCCTTTGTCCTGGCTGAGAGGATAGTGGCTACCAGAACTTTAAAGGGATTCCTGGTCTGCACCGCTATCAGATCAACTACCGGCACCTGTTTGTCGGCTATAGCCGCAGCTACGGTTTTTAGAAAAAAGTTGATATCTATGGTCATGCCGCGGGTTCTAAATGATCTGGCTCGAAACTGAGGGTGGCAAAATAGTCCTCGAGCTGTTCCGCCCGACGGATGAGTTTGATCTTTCCGTCCAAAGTGAGCAGCAGTTCTTTGGGACGAAGATTGCCGTTATAGTTAAAACCCATGGCACTTCCGTGGGCACCGGTGTCTTGGATAACAAGAATGTCGCCGTCATCTATTTTGGGGAGTTCGCGCTGAATGGCAAATTTATCATTATTCTCACAGAGAGAGCCGACCACGTCGACGATCTCTACGGGCGTTTTGTCATCCTTGTTGAGCACATCTATATGGTGGTAGGCACCATACATGCCGGGCCGCATTAGGCTGCTCATCGAGGCATCAACGCCAACATAGGTTCGGTAAATATCTTTTCGGTTGATAGCTTTCGTCACGAGGACGCCATGTGGGCCGGTGATGAAGCGGCCGCTTTCCATGTACAAAGCTGGCTCGTACCCATGCTGGTGGCGGAATTTTTTAAAGGTCGCGGTTATATCCCTGCCCATGGCTTCAAGGTCGAGACCGGCAACACCAGGTGCGTAGGGAATGCCAAGACCGCCACCAATATTAATGAACTCAAAGGTGATATCAAGTTTTGCCGATATCTCGGCAATGAGTTCTAAAAGCATATTGCTGGTCTGCACCATATACTCGTAGTTCAGTTCATTTGAAGCGAGCATGGTATGAATACCGAATCGTTTGACGCCAAGAGTTTTTGCCTGACGATAGGCCTCGACAATCTGATCGTCGCTGACTCCGTACTTGGCTTCGACAGGCTTACCGATGATCTCATTGCCACTTCTTTTGGCACCGGGGTTGTAGCGAAAGCTAATCAATTCCGGGATATTGGGGACTTTTGCCAGCAGGCTGAGGTCATCAAGATTGAGAACCGAACCGCCTTCTGCCGCCGCCTCAAGAAAATCATCCTCGCTGGTATTGTTGGAGGTGAACATTATCTCATCGCCTCGGCCCCCTGCCTGACGACTGAGACGAAGCTCGGCAATAGAGCTGCAGTCAAAGCCAAAACCAATGTCTTTCATGATAGTCAGAATTGTCGGATTAGGCAGGGCTTTTACAGCATAGTATTCGCGAAAACAATCAATCTCGGCAAAGGCTTTTTGCAGGCGAGCCCCGGTCTCTCTGATTCCAGCTTCATCATAGATATGAAAAGGAGTACCGTAATGACCGACAATCTGCTCTAATACGGGAAATAGACGATCTTTATAGGCTTGTGACATTGGCATGAGACTGCTTCCTCTTGTGGAATTTATATGGATTTTGGGATGAGTATTCGACTGGTTTCTTTAATAGTCGAGAGTACCGTTTCGGTACTGGTGGAGAGAACACCTTCTATTGTGGTAATGTTCTCTTGCAACAACTGACCCAGGGTTGTGGTATCGGCACTGCGTATTTTTATGAGATAGCAATCGCTGCCAGAGACGAAGTGAACTTCCTGAATCTCAGGAATTAACGAGAGCGCGATACCGACCTTGTCAGCCAGTGCAGCGCTGGTTTTTATATGGACAAAGGCTACCTGGGCGCTGTTGAAACGCTCAGGATTAAGCCGTACCTCATAGCCATTGATAATCCCCTGTTTTTCCATCTTGCGAATCCGTTCCAGGACGGCTGAGGGAGCCAGGCCGACCTGTCGGGAAACTTCGATATTGGGAATACGAGCCTTTTCCTGCAGGATATTTAAAATTTCAAGACTGATTGAGTCCAACGTGTTTCCTCCTTGTTTCTTAGCAAATATATCCTCTAAATCGAGCGTGTCAAGAATAATATTCTGCCTAATTCGAATAAACGTGAATATGTTCTCGTTTAAGCGCCTTGAGGAGGAAACAGTTCTCTAATAATCGCCTGTTCGTGAAAAAATACTGTATGGCTCTTTTATCCTCGATAGAATTACTCGTGAGGCACATCGAAAACGAAACAAACAGGCATTCGTCATCCAATTACTCATAATTTCCCTGTATATATTTTTCATTCGAGTAGGAAAAAGTTATGGATGGAGTATAGTAGTCAGGAGTACATCACGGGACGCAGGATACTGATCATTTTTCACGAGGTGAGAAAATTCTATTGGCGACAATTACTATTATAGTCCCCACGCTCAATGAAGCAGAGAATATTGATCTGCTACTCGAGAGAATTGTGTGCGTCAGGCAAGCAGGCAATCTCGATTTTGATATTCTCTTTGTTGATTCAGCCTCCAGCGATGCAACCTGCGAACGGGTACTTGCCTGGCAGGAAAAAGCACCCGTGCGTCTTCTCCAACAGGATTTTGATATGGGATTGGCTGCCGCTGTCATAGCCGGTGCTCGGTATACCGATGCTTTGTATATATTAGTAATGGATGCAGACCTCAGCCACCCTCCGGAAACTATCCCAAATCTCCTTCAACCGCTTACTGATGGGACGCATGATATGGTTATTGGCAGCAGATATGTACAGGGAGGTTCTTTGCCCGACTGGCCTTTTTTTCGAAGACTGTCGTCAAGGATCGCCACTCTGCCAGCGCTTTTGTTCTGCAGCGTCAAAGATCCTCTGGCCGGTTTCTTCGCCGTAGAACGCAGACTTCTGACCGATTTATCCGATTCCGTCCCCGGCTTTAAGATTGGTTTGGCAATATTGGCGGAATATGGCAAAGATATTCGGGTTACTGAAGTTCCTATCGAGTTTAGAGATCGCGATTACGGGTGCTCAAAGATGAATTATCGGGTAGCTTTCGCTTATCTTAAGCAGCTCATTGCGTTGTGCTTTAAGGCAAAACTCCGCAGACCTCAGTAAACAGGTACTCACTTATCCTGCTCCTCAACTTTTCAAGTATTCCTGCCGCCATCGGCAAGGTTTTTGGGATCCAGTAACTGCTGCAATTGCTCCCGAGGGATATCCGTCCGTTCCAGGGCTACGTCAAAAACAGTTCGACCTTCTTTTTGGGCTATCTTGCCAATTTCTGCAGCTTTCAGGTAGCCGATAACGGGATTGAGCGAAGTGACCAGGATAGGGTTGAGGGAGAGCGCGTGTGCAAAGACCTGACTATTCACAGTCATGTTTTTTATGGCCTTGTTTCCTAGCGAACGGGCACTTCCCGTCAAGAGCTCAATGGAGTGAAGAATAGCGTTTGCAGCAAGCGGCAGCATAGTATTTAATTGAAAATTCCCCCCCATGGCCGCCAGATTGATGGTGGTGTCGTTACCAACAACCTGCGCTGCAGCCATACAGACCGCTTCCGGGATAACCGGATTGACCTTCGCTGGCATGATGCTTGATCCCGGTTGCAGAGCCGGCAGTTTTATTTCTCCAAGGCCGGTGAGCGGACCGGAGTTCATCCACCTGAGGTCGTTGGCAATTTTGCTGAGGGCAATTGCACAGGTTTTCAGATGACCGGAATACTCCACCACGGTGTCGAGACTACTCATTCCTTTATAACGCGAAGGTGCCTGGGTGAAAGTTTGATCTGTCGTTGTGTTGATATGGGCTATCGCCTTGGCCGCGAAATCTGGATGACAGTTGACGCCACTGCCAACTGCTGTACCGCCTAACGGGAGACGGCTCATTCTAGCCAGAGCAGATTCGATCCGTTCTCTACACTCATCGATCTGTGTGGCCCAGCCTTCCAACTCTGCCTGCAGTCGAATGGGCAGTGCGTCCATCAGATGGGTTCGGCCCGTTTTAATGATATCGCAATGATCCGCACCGAAGGTACGAATAATTGCAGCGAGTTCGAAAAGGGCGGGCAGGAGTGATTGAGTCGCAGCACAAACTGCCGACACCTGAAGAGCAGTGGGGATCACGTCGTTGCTGCTTTGACTGAGATTCACCTGATCGTTGGCTGACAGTTCTACGCCTTTTTTGCGTACCAGGCCAACAATGACCTCGTTGACGTTCATGTTGGTGCTGGTCCCCGATCCCGTCTGGAAAATTGATACTGGGAACTGATCGATCGGTTTTTCTTTCTGCAGTTCGTCTACCGCATCACTTATGAGTTGTGCTTCATGAGCTGTCAGCAAGCCGAGTTCTTCATTGGCTGCGGCTGCGGCTGATTTGATGATGAGAATCGCTTTAATAAAACGCCAGGGCAGTGGCTGTGCTGAAATGGTAAAATTTTCTACGGCTCTTTGGGTCTGGGCGCCATAGAGTGCAGTAGCTACTACTCGGACTTCGCCCATACTGTCTTTTTCGATGCGGTAGGTATTCGTGTCCATATGCGTTCCTTTTCTTTACATGCTCTAAAATAGGTCGTCCAATAGCAAATTAGACGTGAAGTATGCAGTTGTCAAGATGGCAGAGATGGCTTGCGAGCGGGAAGGGCAGGGTAAAAAAGGGCGGGGGGAAAGCTCTGAATGAGACTGTTGACCGGATAAAAACCGGTCAACAGAAGGCGGAAAATTATTTTTTCCAAAGTCCGTGCAGATTGCAATAGGCACGGGCAGTTACAGCATCGGCTGGGCACGGGAAAAAAGCCGCAGGTTTATCAGATGGGCTAAGGAATTGGCGATATACGGCATCACCTGCAGAGAGTTCGATCCATTCAATAAAATGGGCATCGGTCATTGGATGATCCACGGAGCCGACATTCACCTGCCAGCCTCCATCACGTTTTTCCAGGGTGGGGATATGTTTTTCTACTGCTGCGTCGGTTGTGTTTTCTTTTTGTATGGTCATTTGCTGGCCGCAACACATTATCTCTGCACCACCAGCAGTAAGAATTTCAGCAATGTTACCGCAGATTTCGCACTTGTATACTCCCAATTTTTTGGACATTCGTTTTCCTCCTGTATGAATGAATAAGTTCCAGCCAATATCCTATATCCTGTATCCTCATTGAAAATATCATGCTAAGAGATATTTGATACAATGTAAACAGGATCTGTGACAAGACTGGCGCCGTTATAGAAACTTTCGTCGCCTAGAATAACCACAGATTGGCTGGTCTGCAAATGTTTATACAGTTCTATACTAAAAAGAATCATTTTCAGCCGTCAACATATAACAACAAACCGAAGAATCTTTGCTAATTACAAAGAGTATGCTACCTTAATTCCTCGTGTAATACACAATGAACTTTCAAAGCAACAGGCTACAACAGATTGCAGTTTGCCAAAACAAACAAAATGGCATTATCGTCTTGTTCCCTTATAAAAATGGTTCAGTAAGTCAGAAGAGTGTATAGATTAGGTAGCTGAGAATATTTTTGAAAGTTGTCCCAAGCTTAAAAAAAGGAGAAAGTATGCAAGTAAGAAACGTTCAAAAAATGATCCTCGGAATCGGCGTGATATTGTGTGCAACGGTCATAAATCTACAGGCTGTCGAATATGCTCATGAGGTGAAGGACAAAAAAATAGCCTTTGCCTGGAGTGTTGAGGGAGACACGCTTGCCGTCAAACTTACCGCCGAGACAGATGGCTGGGTCGGGATCGGATTCAATCCCGTAAAAGAAATGAAAGGTGCCGATTTTATCCTTGGTTATGTCAAGAATGGAGAGGTCAAATTAGACGATGATTTTGGCTATGATGAAAATTCACATAAACCAGACACCAAGCTTGATGGGACCAGTGATGTAACCTTGGTTGGCGGATCGGAAACAGGTGGCGTGACCACTGTAGAATTTACCATTCCCTTAGATTCAGGCGATAAAAACGATACGAAAATAGATGTGAATGGCGACACGGTGGTGCTCCTGGCATACGGAGCTGGCCGTGACAGTTTTAAATCCAAACATAAATATCGCAATGCCCTCAAGGTCAACCTGAGTACCGGTGCTTCGCAAAATATGGAGTAGTCGGTTGGTATGACTATTAATTGTTACAAAATAATCGCCATCGGCCTGCTGTTGTTGCTGACAACAATCTCCTCCAGCAGTGCCGTGGCGAAAAGCGATAGTGGGGAGTCGTCGACCCTGCTTGAGCAAAGCAAGCAGGTGATAACCGGAAAAAACTCTACAAACGAGCAATGGATCGAAGAAAAAACCGGTCAATACCTACCGCTCGATCTCGAGTTTGTCGATGAAGAAGGTAAGCCTATCCGTTTGGGTGATATTATTGATAGGCCGACGATTTTTCTACCTATCTATTTTTATTGTCCTAACATTTGTAGCAAGAATCTGGCTAATCTGGCAATAGCTCTCAACAGTCTCAGTTTAGCGCCTGATAAAGAATTTCGGGTTATTGCTCTCAGTTTCAACGAGGCGGAGAGCTATGAAGACGCAGCCCGGGCGAAAAAGAACTATCTGAAAATCGTCGATGATGACTTTCCCTCTCAAGGTTGGCGTTTTCTAACCGGGAGCCGCGAAGCCATTAAGGCGGCAACTGATGCGGTGGGATTTCGGTTCAAAAAAGTTGACGATGAAACATTTATTCATCCTGCGGCGTTGATGACCATAGCAGGAGACGGTAAAATCATCCGCTACGTCTATGGTTCTTTTCTGGCCGGAGATATAGATATGGGGCTGGCCGATGCAGCGAGTGGTCGTCCATCATTGTCGGTAAAAAGACTCCTGGCTTTCTGTTTTAATTACGATCCGGACAAGAACAAGTCGGTTTTTCAGCTGGTAAAAATTGGCGTGATGTCGTTTTTTGGCCTAATTTTAGCGATCGTTTTCATCTATTTCAGACGAAAGCGACCGAAGATGCAGAGCTAACGGTAACGATAGCTGCATCAACAGATAGGATATTCATATGAATGCAACGACTACAACACAATCTTTCTATCACACCTCGGCTCCGCCTGGTCTTACAGGTATCAAGGCATGGCTGTTAACCCACGACCATAAACGGCTGGGACTCATGTATCTGGGGGCCATTTTCTTTTGGTTTGTGCTGGCTATGTTTTTGGGTCTGCTGCTCAGAACCGAACTGATGAGTCAGGGCCGAACCATTATGGATGCTGAGACCTATAATGCCATGTTTACCCTGCATGGGGTGATAATGATCTTTCTTTTTGTCATTCCGGGCATTCCTGCCGTTTTTGGTAATTTTTTTCTGCCCATCCAACTTGGTACCGATGACGTTTTTTTCCCGCGCCTAAATCTTTTCAGCTGGTACCTGTTCATGATTGGCGGCTTGTTCGCCATCGTTTCTCTGTTTGTCGGAGATGGCTTTCCTGATACCGGCTGGACTTTCTATGTGCCGTTCAGCGTGCAGGATAGCGCCAATGTGGGGCTGACGGTGACGGCGGCATTTATTCTCGGGATGTCGTCGATGCTGACCGGGCTCAACTTTGTCACCACCTTTCACCGGATGCGTGACAAAAGTATGGGCTTGATGCAGATACCGCTCTTTGCCTGGTCGCTCTATGCCACGGCCTGGGTGCAGATTCTGGCAACGCCAGTGATTTCCATCACGTTTGTGTTGATTGTGTTGGAGAGATTTTTTCATATCGGACTTTTTGACCCGGATAAGGGTGGTGATCCTTTATTGTACCAGCATTTATTCTGGATGTATTCGCATCCGGCCGTTTATGTGATGATTATCCCGGGCATGGGGGTGATTTCCGAGATCATTCCGATTTTTTCCCGAAAGTCTATCTTCGGGTATAAAGCCATCGTCTGGTCGTCCATGGCTATCGCCATTGCCGGCTCGCTTGTCTGGGCCCATCATATGTTCACCAGCGGCATGAGCGATGTCTCTGTTTTTGTCTTCTCTCTGCTGACTTATCTTGTCGCCATCCCCTCGGCGGTCAAGGTCTTTTCCTGGGTATCAACCATGTATAAGGGCTCAATAGAGATGACGCCGCCTCTTCTGCTGGCTCTCATTTTTATCTTTCTCTTTAGTATAGGTGGGTTGACTGGCCTGGTGCTCGGAGCAGCGGGAACGAATATCCATGTACACGATACCCAGTTTGTGGTGTCCCATTTTCACTTTGTCATGTTTGGCGGGACTGGTTTCGCTTTTTTTGCAGCCCTGCACTTCTGGTGGCCGAAAATGTTCGGCATCATGTATCGATTCAGACCTGCCTATATCGGTGCATCCCTGACCGGAGTTGGATTTATGTTCCACTATGTGCCGATGTTCATCCTCGGACTGCAGGGCATGCCGCGGCGATATTACGACTATCTGCCGCAGTATGAAACCGGCAATTTTCTGGCGGGTTTTGGAGGGTATCTGCTTATTATCGGCATGTTGATTATGTTTGTGAATCTGCTGATGAGTTTTAAACAGCAGGTACTGGCCCCCGTCGACCCCTGGGGGGGGACCACCCTGGAATGGACGGTTCCGTCGCCGCCGCCGGTGCATAACTTTATTGAAAAGCCTCGAATAGCTGTCTTTCCCTATGATTTTACCGGGGTAACCGATCAATCACGGCAGAGAAAGGGGGAAGGACCATTACCATGAGTGCTCAAATAGACAGGACCGGTATTAAAATAGGCATGTGGCTGTTTCTCTATTCAGAGATTATTCTTTTTGGCGGTTTGTTTGTCCTGTACGCCGCGTATCTGCACCGATATCCCGAATTCTTTGCCGAGGGTGGCAAGGAGCTCAACCGGGTGATCGGAACTATAAATACTTTGGTACTGCTGATCTCAAGTTTTACTGTAGCTGCTTCCATTACCGCAATACAGAGAAATAACAAAAAACATACGGTCGGGTTTTTGATTTTTTCAATTTTTTGCGGGTTTGTCTTTCTGGTCAACAAATATTTTGAATGGGGGGCAAAGATTCACCATGATATTTATCCTAATTCCGAGACCTTAGTTTCCGGAGAACCGGGGGTGAGTATCTTCTTTGGTCTCTATTATGTCATTACCGGTCTGCATGGCCTGCATGTCATTATTGGGATGATTCTGCTCTCTGTCAGTCTTGTCTTTGTGCTGCAAGACAAGGTACATGCAGGTAGATTTTCCATGCTGGATAATTCTGGTCTTTATTGGCATTTGGTCGATCTTATCTGGATTTTCGTCTTCCCGCTTTTTTATCTGGTCCTGTAATAGAAAGAATGTACTATTTCGGAGAGTAAACGTGGACAATCAAGAAAAACCTCACATACTCAGTTATACTCAACTTGGCATGGTCCTGGCCGTCCTGCTTGTACTGACAGCGGTCACCGTTGGCGTCTCCTATGTCCATTTAGGATTTTTCAACATTCCCATTGCGCTAGCCATTGCCTCTACCAAGGTAACTTTTGTTCTGCTCTTTTTCATGCACTTGAAATATGAAGGACGGATCATCAATATATCGTTTCTCAGCACGGTAGGAGTGCTGGTTATTTTGATCGGTTTTACCTTCTGGGATGTGGCATACCGATAACAGCTGGAGAATTTTATGACCCCGGTACAAGGCGTAGATCAGGCATTTTGGTATATTCTTGGTATATCCATTATTCTGCTGTTTGGTATCACAGCGGTGATGGTCTATTTTGTCGTACATTACAGACGCAGCAAAAACCCTGTCGCTTCAGATATCCGCGATAACTATAAACTGGAAATCATCTGGACTATCGTTCCGACCCTGATAGCTCTATCCATGTTTGCTATTGGCTGGTCCTCATATATGGGCTTACGTAACGTTCCCAAGGACGCAATGGAAGTAGAGGTTTTGGCTCAGCAGTATTCATGGCTTTTTGTCTATGACAACGACAAGGAAACAGAAAACGAACTGGTTGTTCCTTTAGGCAGAGCCATCAAACTGAATATTTCTTCACTCGATGTCCTGCACAGTTTTTTCCTTCCTGCCTATCGAATCAAGGTCGATGCGGTTAAGGGAATGCCGACCTACGCCTGGTTTCAGGCTGATCAGTTAGGAGAATACGATATCCAGTGTACTGAGTACTGTGGTATTGATCATTCGGCCATGGTAGCTAAGCTGAGAATTATAACGGAAAAAGAGTTTGAGGTCTGGCTCACAGAAGAGAGTGATTGATCGTTCGCATGATGAATTTGGGTGGTTTTTTAAAGACGTTGCCGAAAACCATGCGTTGCAGACTGGAACTGACCAAAGCGCAGCTCTGTCTGCTTATTGGTTGTTCGACTTTTTTTGGTTCTATTCTGGCCGATCCGATCATTGGGCCTGGAACATTGCTGATCGGTTCTGGGGTTTTTGTTCTGGCAATGGGAGCTGCTACTCTGAACAGCCTCCAGGAATATCGTCTTGACCGTGAGTTGTTGAGAACCAGTAACAGACCCTTGCCTCGGGGGATTCTTTCCCTCCGTCAGGCTGGATGGCAAGCCCTGGTTTTATGCCTTACCGGCTTGTTGCTGCTCTTTCTGGCAACCCGGACAACTTTGCCCCTCCTGACTGCAGTTTTGGCCGTTTTTTTGTATAATGGTGTATATACTCCGCTCAAACAAAAGACGGTACTGGCCATTGTTCCTGGCGCTGTCTGCGGTGCTCTGCCGCCCTATATCGGTTGGCTTGCCAGTGGGGGCGAGGCTCTTAGCTACACAGCTGTCTTGCTGCTTGCCCTATTTGTTTTGTGGCAGGTGCCACATGTCTGGCTTGTGCTGTTAAATTTCAAAGATCAGTATGCCGGAAGTAACCTGCCACATTTCCTGCAGCTGTTTCGAGAGGAGAGCCTTAAACGTTTTTTTATTCCCTGGCTCGGTGCCCTGGTACTGGTCATGTTTATGTTTCTTGGCCTTTCATTTCCGCTCGGCGGCATTTGGCGGGCCATGATTTTTACTAATGGCTGTTTGTTGCTTGGTGCATTTTTTTATGGCCTTGCTCTACGAAAAACAACACATTATCGGACTCTTTTTATCATTTTAAACGCAGCTCTTTTCGTGCATATGGTGGTTCTTGCCGCAGGTCGGATCTCGGGGTACCGATAGGGCCGGTTGGCAGGACTGCAGAGCCGAAAAGACAAGGAGGGTGGTATGGATATAGATTGGGCCTATATGCGCAAAGGATGAGTTTCCTGCAAAAAAGCCTGGATGGCTTTTGCTGAGAAAAATATCTCAATCAAGATAGAAGTGGATGCGAAAAAGCAAAACTTCGCCGGCGAAGACGCCTGGCAAGTGGTGGCTGCTGCCGACAAAATATATGTCGCCAGCGGTAAAAGTATCGTCGAATTTGATCCCGCCACTGCCGGCAAAGAAGAAGTGCTGCCCAAAATAACCGGGAGAACAGGTAATCTCAGGGCGCCCACGCTAAAAAGAGGAAATGTTTTTTATGTGGGCTACAATGCCACTCTGTATGACCTTTTGGACTAATATCTCCGGTGCTGGTCATCGTTTACGGTCCTGAAGTTATGCAGGCTTTATTGGTTGTCCGGTGAAGGGTTTCAATTGCACAAAAAAGGGGTGGCAATGTTTAATAAACTTCGCCACCCTTTTTGTTTTTAGTTGCCAGCAATTAATGATGATTGGTGAGATATTCGGCAACGCCTTCTGCGGTCGGTTTCATTGCTTCTTCACCTTTATTCCAGTTAGCTGGGCAGACCTCGCCATGTTTTTCGGTAAATTGAAGAGCGTGGAGGATTCGCAGCGCTTCATTGACATTTCTACCCAACGGCAGGTCGTTTACCACCTGATGGCGGACGATGCCTTCTCTATCTATTAAAAAAAGTCCCCGCAGAGCGATACCTTGATCAAGGAGTACTTCATAGGCTCTTGATATGGACTTGTCCAGATCGGAAACCAGAGGGTACTGGATTTTGCCAATACCGCCATCATTTACCTTGGTGTTTTTCCAGGCGAGATGCGAAAAAGCCGAATCGATTGAGATACCTATAAGTTGGCAGTTGTGCTCGGTAAATTCGTTGACGGCCTTATCAAAGGCGAGAATCTCTGAAGGGCAGACAAAGGTAAAGTCAAGAGGGTAAAAAAATAACAATACGTATTTCCCTCGGAAATCGGAAAGGCTGAAATCATCTTTGAATGTATTATCAGGTAAAACAGCAGTAGCGGTAAATGCAGGAGCTGGTTTGGTAACTAACAGGCTCATAATGATTCTCCATGCTATAATTTATCGTTAAGGGGGTGTGAACAATATTAGGAGCAACTAACAATGGTGGCAAAAAAAGAGCTGCAGTGCCTTCAATTGTAAAATTTAGACACTACAGCTTTATGGGGTGCTTAATCAACTTTCCAGAAAGATTCTTTCTCAGCGCCGCATAAGGGGCAGACCCAATCTTCCGGAACATCATCCCAACCTGTTCCTGGAGCTACACCATTATCCTCATCACCAGTTGCCGGATCATAAATATAACCACAAGGACATTCCATTTTCTGCATTTGTTGTTCCTCCTAAAAATTTCAATTAATGATATTGATTCCTATTTATCGCCTAATGTAACAGATTTTTTTCAGGTGTCAATATTAAATATGCCCTGTCATTTATCAAGACCATTTTACCCATTCTGGGCAATGATTTTTTTACACGGTATTAAAGCGGTTGCCGTCGCTGAGACAATATTGCCGGCAACCCCGGGCCCGTCTCCCGCCATGAAGAGTCCAGTGATAACTGTCTCCAGGTTGTTGTCGGTGGCGACCTGGGTGGCAAAAAATTTGATTTCCGGAGCATACAACAGGGTCTCGTCGTTGGCGACACCGGGGATCACTTGATTGAGCTGTTCGAGTCCGTCTATCAGGTTGGTAAGAATCCTCTCCGGCAGGGCCATGGCTATGTCACCGCAGGTCACACTTTTCAAGGTAGGTTCAATATAACTGTTTTTAACTCGGTTCCAGGTCGATCTGCGGCCGCGCTTAAGGTCACCATAGCGTTGCAGGATCGGTTTACCTCCACCAATGAGGGTCGCCAGTTTACCGATTGATTCGCCATAGGCTTGATTATCCTCCACCGGATCGGTGAGTACGACCTTGGACAAAAATGCGAAATTGGTGTTGTTCGATTTTTTATCCATGAGGGCATGGCCGTTGACACAGACAAAGTTCTGATAATTCTCCAGGGCTACATACCCGCCTAAATTAGTGCAGAAGGTTCTGGTCTGGTCGTCATATTTTGAAGTTCGCACAAAAAAAGTAGGGTCGTAAATAATTTCACAGAGATCCTGCATGATTTCATTGTGTACTTCGACCCGAACACCTACTTCAATGCCTCGCTGGGAAACTTCAATCCCGTGCGTTCTTGCCACATTGGCGACCCATTCAGCGCCGACACGACCAGGTGCCAGGATGACATTTTTTGCATTATATATACCCCGGTTGGTTTTCACACCTTTTACCGCACCATTTTTAACCAGTACTTCTTTGGCCTCTTCGGAGTGGTGAAAAGTAACTCCTTTTGCTGCCACATAATCAGCCATTTTTGCTATATGGTTGGGGAGATTGTCGCTGCCAAGATGTTTTTGTTTAATGAGTAAAAGATCGATGCCCTGTTTTCTGGCTTCTTTTCTGATGTTGCGCGCCTTTTCCATATCGGTTGGGAATACTTTTCCATCCATATTGAATCGATTGAAAATAGCCTCTGTTTCGTCGATCAAGGCTGTGGCGGCAGAGGTATCCATAAACTGGGTGAGATCGGTCTTACCCAGTTTGTGGATAAAGTTAAGCTTGCCATCGGAAAAAAGTCCTGCACCGCCGATACCGCACAGGATGTTGCACGGCTTGCATTTGATGCATCCACCTTCTTTTATGGGGCATTTTCGTTTTAACGACGCCTTACCTTTTTCAATAAGTAATACTTTGAGATTGGAATGTTCTGCCAGGTAATAACTTGCAAAAAGGCCTGCAGGGCCACCGCCCACAATAATGACATCGAATGTTTCTTCTGTTTCATGCTGTTTTTTTTGAGACAAGAGTAAATCCTCGCAAGGGGTGGACAAAAGACAAAGAGTGCCTAGTAAAACGAATACTCCACGCCACTTGGCAGCGTCAAGGTAAATGCCTTGATATGTGGGTTGTCAGGCGTGAGAACTGGAGCGAACTGGAGATTGTACAATGATTGCAATCAACAGGGATAAAATTGCTGGTGCTTGGGTTCAGGCAGAGAGCGCATGAACCCGGGAAAAGAACAAACAATTATTCCGCCGGCGGCGGTACAATTTTATCAGCCGAAATTGCTTGCTTAGCGACAGGGACCGTTGCTGGTGCCATACCGTAAGCCAGACGTACTTTATTTTCGATATCGAGACACATTTCCGGCTGGTCGGTGAGAAAACGCTTGGCATTTTCGCGGCCCTGACCGATTCTCTCTTCCTTGTAAGAATACCAGGAGCCACTTTTTTCGATTATTTCCAGGTTGACCGCCAGATCGAGCATATCGCCGACCTTGGAAATACCCTCGCCGTAGACAATGTCAAATTCAGCTTCCTTGAAGGGGGGCGCGCATTTGTTTTTCACTACTTTCACTCTGGTCCGGTTGCCAACCAGATCCTGACCGTCTTTGAGCTGACCAATTCTCCGGATATCCAGGCGCAGCGAAGAATAAAATTTCAGCGCATTGCCACCTGTCGTCGTCTCCGGGTTGCCGAACATCACTCCGATCTTCATCCTGATCTGATTAATGAAGATCAGGATTGTATTGCTCCGACTGAGAACCCCGGTAAATTTGCGCATGGCTTGCGACATAAGCCGAGCCTGGAGGCCAACATGGTGATCACCGACATTACCGTCGATTTCCGCCTTGGGCGTGAGGGCAGCGACGGAGTCGATGACAATAACATCAATACCACCAGAGCGGATGAGGATCTCGGCGATCTCCAGCGCCTGTTCACCAAAGTCCGGCTGGGAAACAAGCAGGTTGTCGATATCGACACCGAGACGTTGGGCATATTTGGTATCAAGAGCATGTTCCGCATCAATAAAAGCGGCTGATCCTCCTGCCTTCTGCGCTTCGGCCACGACGTGGAGGGCAAGCGTTGTCTTGCCGGAAGATTCCGGTCCGTAGATCTCGGTGACACGCCCCTTGGGGATGCCGCCCACACCCAGAGCGATATCAAGGCTCAGGGCGCCAGTGGGGACAACAGGGATATTCTCTACTTCCCGGGACCCAAGACGCATGATCGACCCTTTGCCGAATTGTCTCTGGATCTGGCTGATTGCGTTATCGACACTGCTGATTTTATCTTTGTTAGCGCTTACTGCCATGTGATTCTCCAAAATAAATGATGATTGCGTCGTAAAAAATATTTCAACTTTTCACAAGTTCTTTCTTGATAAGATGTTGAGCCAGAATGTGAATGCTAGCAACTAGCATACAACAAATAATATATAAAAATCTTAACACCTGTAGAATTAAAAACAAATCCGATTAATACATGTTGTTAGTTAAGTAGTTTTTGCAGCAGATATTTCCTTATCAGGTCGAGTCCACTTTGCGCTGTAATTTCTCTGATCTCATTTCGATCCCCATGAAAATGGAATTTTGTGACCCAATTTTCTTCGGACGTGGCAATAGCGATATACACAGTGCCAACCGGTTTCTCGGCACTGCCACCGTCCGGGCCGGCAATGCCGGTTACAGCCAGACCAATATCAGCGCCGCTTTTGGCTCGTACCCCGACCGCCATTTCTTCAGCTACTTCTCTGCTGACTGCACCATGCTTCTCCAGCAACTCTTCAGAAACATGAAGATAAATTTTTTTCAGCGAATTAGAATAGGAAACGACGCCGCCTAAAAGATAGGCTGAACTGCCTGGAGAGTTGGTGATTTTCTGGCAGATCATGCCTCCTGTACAGGATTCAGCCACTGCCAGCTTGAGGTTGTTTCCAAGCAGCAGTTGGCCGACTACTTTTTCCATGCTTTCCCGGTCACAGCCATAAATTGAATCGCCCAGGACCGTGTTGATAGCTTTGCAGGAGGATTTAAAAAGGCGTTTGGCATTATTGTTTTTTTGGTCGCGCACCGTAAGGCTTAGATGAACTTCGGGAAAAACCGGGTAATAGCCGATATGTACATCGGCACTGAGGTCTAAGGTTTCGATACGTCGATTAACCTCTGTTTCCGGCATGTTAAAAATCCGAAAAATACGCTGATAGGTGGTCAAACGATGGTTTTCCTGCCAGGTGGATAGTTTAGGCAGCACTTCTTCTATGAGCAGCTGCTGCATCTGGCTGGGTATTCCTGGTAGAAAAAAAATCGGTTTATCCTCATGAATCAGCAGATATCCAGCCATCCTTGATCGTGGATTCAGTGCTTCCGCCCCGGAAGGAAGCCAGGCCAGCTTTTCCAGTCTGCCGACCGGTGACGCGGTAATTTCATCGAGATGGGTGCGAATATTGGCGAGTATTTCCAGATTGGGCATGGTGGGCCTATTGAGAGCCTTGGACACCGCCTCATTGGTGAGATCGTCATCGGTGGTGCCGAGACCACCGGTGACTAGAACGGCATCAACACGACCGAGCGCCTGCTTCAGGGCCTCTCCGATAAGACTGGGCGTATCGCCGATGGTGTTCATCGCGTAGATATCATAACCGGCTTCATAGAGGTTTCTGGCCGCAAAACTGCTGGTTGTATTGAGGATTCTTCCGGATGTGAGTTCGTCGCCTATGGCTATTATTTCAATTTTCATAGTCCTCTGCTCTTTCTCCAAGCACATTGTGACCTTCAAGGAGCCGGAGCCTGACGGCGGTAATGTTGTTTAACAAGTGGTCAGGGCCGGCAAAACGGATGGCAATATAATTATCGGTAAAACCTTTCAACATCCCGTCGCTATCGCGCTTTCCTTCAACCAGAACCGGTCGGATCCGGCCAAGTTGACTCCGATAAAAGGCTATCTTTTTCTGGTCGCTTAGCATCCGCAGGCGGGCAACTCTGGTATCTTTTATTTTTTTTGGTACTTGCTTTTTAAAACCTGCCGCCACGGTCCCGGGACGGATTGAATAGGGGAAGACGTGCAGATAGGTAAAAGAGAGAGACTGCAGGAAATTCTCGGCAGCAGTAAACTGCTCATCGGTTTCACCTGGAAATCCGGCGAGAATGTCTATACCGAGAGCTGCATCTGGCAGGTATTGTCGGCAGAGGGCAATAACCTGTTGAAATTGATCGACGGTATACCGACGGTTCATTTTGGCCAGAATCTCATCGTTCCCACTCTGTAGAGGGATATGCAAATGCGGTTGGATATTTTTGCGTTCCTGCATCAGCGACAGCAGCGATTCGCTGATCTCCAGAGGTTCCAGCGAACTGATCCGATAGGAGGCCTCCGGGGTGGCCAGAGTAAGTTGGTCGAGAAGTGAGATAAGATCAACATTTCCAGCCAGTTCTTTGCCGTAGTATCCGAGGTGAATGCCGGTCAGGACGATCTCTTTATGACCTTCTGCAACAAAAATCCTGGCCTGGTCGATCACTTCATTAACCGGCAGGCTCCGGCTGGGACCTCTGGTATAGGGAACAATGCAGTACGTGCAGAAACTTTCACAACCGTCCTGGATGCGCAGATATGCCCTGGCGCGTTCGCCAAAACGGCGCACCGGCAGGCGGCATATCTCTCTTGCTTCATTGATGGCCCCCATGATAATTTCTTGAGTCTCGGATTCTTTTTTTAACGCACCGGCAACCAGGCCATCCTTTTTGCTGTTGCCGATAAGCGAGAATTCTCTGCCTTGAAGTTCTTTCTCCTCTGTCAGCTCTTTGGCGGCTATTTCGGCATAGCATCCGGTGATAATGATTTTTGCCGAAGAATTGTGGCGCAGGGCCTGGCGAATTGTCTGGCGCGATTGTGCACCGGCAGCGGCCGTGACCGCGCAGGTATTAATGACGATCAGATCAGCCTCTTCGCTTGTTCCGACAATCGCCATACCTCGTTCTTTAAAACCGGTTTTAAAGGCAGCAGATTCAAACTGGTTTACCTTACAGCCCAGGGTTGTAATGAATACTTTTTCCATTTTTTTACGATCTATCCTTCAAGTATAATACCGGAGCCAAGAAGTTCTGTGCCATGATACACAACGGCAAACTGTCCCGGGGTCACAGCCCGCTGCGGTTCATCAAAGATAATATCTCCACAACCTTTGTCATCTATAACCAGCCTGGCAGTTGATCCCCGGTGGCTGTATCGAATACGCACCTGGTAATTGATTGTCAAATCGGGTTTTCTGTCAGCCAGCCAGTGCAGTTTTTGCACCCGGATTCGTTTTTTGAACAATTCCTCATTGCTGCCGACAAGGACCCTGTTCGTCGTTGCGTCCAGGCCGACGACATACAGTGGCGCTTCACTGGATATGCCCAACCCTTTTCGCTGGCCGATGGTATAGCGGAACAGGCCCTGATGGTGGCCGAGTACTTTCCCCAAGGTGGAGACAATGGCCCCTGGCGTGTCCTCACTACTTGCGCGGTCTGTCAAAAAAGTAGTTATCTGTTTGTTTTCGAGAAAACAGACATCTTGGCTTTCCTGGCCGCGGAAATCAGCAAAGCCATGTTCTTCCACAAACCGGTAGGTGTCCTGTTTGGTTGTTTCACCAAGGGGGAATATTGCTTTGGCCAACTGTTTCTGGGTGAGGCGCGAAAGAAAATAGGATTGATCTTTTTTCGGATCGTCACCGGTGTGCAGATGATAGCCGTCATCTTGTTTTGTTATTCTGGCATAATGGCCGGTTGCCATCCAGTCCATTCCTGCGTGCAGAATGGCCTCCATAAATAAGCCAAATTTAATTTCTTTATTGCAGATGACACAAGGGTTGGGCGTGAGGCCTTGATAATAGCTGCCGGAAAAATAATCCAACACTCTTTGCGTAAACTCCTGCTGCAGGTCGATAATCTGTAAAGAGATGCCAAGTTTGTCGGCAACTGCCTGCGCTCGGCTTCTCTGGGCAGCAAAATCGGGCTGCGCCAGCTGCATGAAAAATCCCTTTACCTCATGGCGTTCGCGCAGTAAAAGGGCGCATGCAGTTGAGTCAACTCCACCGCTTAGGGCTATGCCTATTTTTTTTTTCGTCACAGAATAGCGTGTAGGTTTAAGTAAGGTACATCCAAAAAAGGAGTTGAAAGCAGCACCCTTCATACATACTCATGTACTGCAAATAAATAATGGGCAAAGTTCGATTTTTATGAATGATGCATTCGTAAAAAGTGGAATCTGAAGGTGGTTACGTAAAAAGCAAGAAAATATAATACTCCAACATGATGAAAAATGAAAGTCGCAAAGGGGAATCCCCGGCAATACCGGAGCTGCTCGCCCCTGCAGGGAATTATGAAAAACTGGTAACAGCTGTGCATTACGGAGCAGATGCTGTCTATTTCGGCGGCAAAAGGTTCAGTCTTCGGGCAAAAGCGGGTAATTTTGACGACCAGACGATGCGCCAGGGTGTACAATTTGCCCATGAACATGGGGTGAAAGTGTATGTCACTGTTAATATTATTGCCCACAATCAGGACCTTGCCGGTCTCGATGACTATCTCACCGAGCTCAAGGATATGCAGGTGGATGGTATTATCATCTCCGACCCTGGTATCCTCAGCTATGCTCGAAAATTTGTGCCGACCTTGCCCGTGCATTTGTCAACCCAGGCCAATGTCACCAATCATGCATCGGCTTCTTTCTGGTTATCTCAGGGAGTTGGCCGACTTAATCTGGCCAGGGAACTGTCGATTAAAGAGATTAAAGAGATCAGGGAGAAAGTTGCCGGTGAACTGGAAGTTTTCGTCCACGGGGCACTGTGTATCTCCTATTCCGGTCGCTGTATGCTTTCCAACTATATGACCGACAGAGATGCCAATCAGGGGAGTTGTTCCCATCCTTGTCGATTTAGCTATACTCTGTTGGAAGAAAAACGTCCGGGCGAATATTTCCCGGTCGAAGAAGATGAGAGAGGAACGTACATCTTCAACTCCAAGGATCTCTGTCTTATCGAAATGCTGCCGCAGCTGGTAGCCGCTGGGATTGATTCCTTGAAAATTGAAGGCAGGATGAAATCAATTTTTTATGTTGGCGGGGTCGTTCGTGTCTACCGCGCGGCTCTAGATTATCTGACTCAGCTGCCAATATCGGCCTGGGAAGATCCGGCCGCCATACGCATGCCAGAGCGGTTTGTAGAGGAAATTCTCAAGACTGGTACCAGGGGGACGACGGAAAATTTTATCAATAAGCGGCCGGGGAGTAGTGAAATGATTTACACTTCCTCCAGGGCTGAGCAGATGTATGAGCCGGTGGCGGTTGTTCGTCAGCAGGGAAATGCTCCTCTGGTTGAGGTTCGTAATCAGCTGATGCCGGGCGAACATATAGAATACATGCAGCGGGGTATCAATTTGATTCCACTCAGAATTGTCTCCATGCAGGATGAAGCCGGTAACTCTATTGTGAAGGCCAATCCAGGTAATCTGGTCATCTTGAAGACCGAACCGCAACTTCCTGAAGCGGTTGTTCATGGAATTTTGCGACGGCAGAAAAAAACATTTGAAAAGAAGATTAAATCTACTTAACCGCGGAAAGATTTTTTTTCCTGCTGTTCGCAGCTGTTTACTCTGATAATGGGTGCAAGGTTTGCGGAAATAATGGCCGGATGGCACTATTGAAAAGCACAACACGCTGAAATTCACTGAGCGGTATCAGTCCTGCCATTTTCCCATCATGCTAAAATTATATACCTATTCCGGTATCTGTCATCTTTTGCCTGTTTCAAAAATATTGATATATCTCATAAGGCGACTGATTTATTCTGGAATAACAGTTTAATGCATGTGAAAAAAATAAAATCCA
>CBDTUM010000069.1:0-21355 GCA_965363495.1 uncultured Desulfopila sp. | reverse complement strand
AGGCCGGTGGCGTAGAGAATGGTTTCTATCTTGGGCAGCATATGGTTCTCTCCTGGTGGTAAAATAAAAGATGTAGTATGCCCATCTTAATTTTTAGTTGTATCGGCAAATTAAGATGGGCGATTCCGGGAACTAACTGATTTTTTCCGGTTTACAGACGTTTTCAGCCTTTGCTGCACTCCGGCCACATCCCTTGCAGTAGTGGGTTGCCGGTTGAATCAGGGAAATATAGGCCTGGGGATCTTTGATATGCAATTCTTCTTCGACATGAGCACAGAGAGTCTTTTGTTTGTTATCACCCATAATGTATCTCCAATAAGCGTATTTTTTACAATATGTTGATGAACAGGCGAACATCCCGCGTCTCTAGATATTCGCGTACCTGAAATACAGGATAGACATAGAGCAGTGCATGTCAAGCAAGGGGATACTCTTCAGATATATACAGTCACCCTCAGCTCTTTTGCTTGCTTTGCTGAACAATGGAGAGCTCCGTTGCAGGGCCCTCACTTTTGGTCAAGAAATACACCTTTTCAAAGGTTGATAGCTTCTACCTGCATTTTTCCTGAGGTGCGGCTGAGGATATTGAGTCCGCAGTAATTCTGCGGAATTTCAAATAATTGCTGCAATGGTTTTTGCTGCAGATGGGAGAGGAGCACTCGATTGACCCCGGCATGGGCTACGACGAGCAGAGGACCTCGATGCTTTTGTGCCAGCGTGAGCAAAGCCGGATAGCTGCGGGTCGCGAGATCGGTGAAGCTCTCACCTCCCTTGGGCCGGAAAGATGCCAGGTCCTGTCCGCGCTGTTCGTACGCTTCGGGGAATAGGGCCTGAACCTCATCGACGGTCAACCCTTCCCACGCTCCCAGATTGATTTCTGTGAATTCTTTTATTCGAACTATAGTTGCATTCGCCATCCCGCTTACCAGAGTCGCGGTATGCACCGCCCGTTGCAAGGGGGAACTGAAAATCTTCGTAAAGTGGATAGCATGCAGTCGCTTGCCTAAAGCCCGAGCTTGATGTATACCCACCTTGTTGAGAGGCAGATCGGTCTGGCCAAGAAAAGATCGAGATGCGGCCTTATCGATTTGACCATGACGGATGAGATAGATCAGAGATTGCATGGCAGAAGAGAATTGGCAATAATATCGACCACCCGTCGACCGGCCTCTGCCTCAAATGCTGTGGTAAGTAATCGAGCCTGCTCATAACGGTTGGAGATGGCCTGGACCGCCTCTTTATTGTTTGCATACAGAGCTATTTTTTCGCCGAATCGTTCTTGCATATCGACGATTCTGTTGCCTCGCGCCATTTTATCGGCAAGGTGGACCAGTTCTTTTTCGGTGATTGGTGCTCCCGGCTGCCAGGTCATATCCTTATGGGCAGCAACGATTTCTGCCGCCATAGTAAAACCGAGATCCTGCAACCAGTATGCTCCTGTCTGTTCGTGGTTGGGGTGTCCCTTGGCGATATCGTGAAGCAAGCCGGCAACACGGCACAGTTCCAGATCCAGATGACGCTGATTTTTTTGCACAATGGCCTGGCCCAGCGCCACCGCTATCCGGGCAACCAGGCGACCATGGGCCCAACCTCGTTCCGGCATGGGATGAAGCTGCAGAATAGTTGCACATTCCTCTCTGGTTGGATAGTTAAGACGGCAAAAACGGCTGAGACCGGTGGTATACTCCTCAGGAGTATCCATATCAAAGAGAATATTGCCATCAGGCACTTCGACCTCGGTAACCTTTTTCGGTTGTTTTTTTTCAACCTGTGCCAGCAGGGATCGCAAGCCGCCTTTGGCTTGCTTCTTTTTAAGGATGGTGGAAATCAGCGTGCCGGAGATAAGCGGGGGATGACCGCGTTTTCCGGTAAAGGTTGGATAGACGATCTTGATTTTGTTTGAGTTCCCAGCAGAAAATGACCGGGTCAATAGTCTGATCGTCCCTGTTCGAACCAGCGGGATATCCACAGGCAAAAGAAAAAAACCGTCACTCTGTTTGGTAATATGGCGAACCCCGATACGAATTGAGCTGTACATCCCGGAGGCAAACTCGGGATTATGAATAATCCGCGCGCCCGCTCTTGTGGCGATCATCCCGGTTTCCTCACTTCGATGGCCCGTGACCACAAGCAGGTCATCGATTGCACACTGTCTGAATATATGAATACACCGCTCGAGTACCGTGCTCGTTCCCAGGGGCAGGGCGGCCTTCAGCCTGCCCATGCGTGAAGAGAGTCCTGCTGCCAGGATTATGGCACTTAGACGAGGTGCCATGCCTTCCTGCCGGTTGCCCGCTGGTAGATGAGTTCACCGACAATACTCACTGCAATTTCTTCGGGCGTATCGGCTTCGATAGCCATGCCGATCGGGCAGCGAACCTGTTCCAGCTGGGCCTCCTTGACACCTTTATCCATTAAATTTGCATAGATGGCGTTGCGTTTTTTGCGGCTGCCAATCATGCCTATATAGCCGGCTCCTGTCTGCAAGGCCTGCTCAAGCACTTCCAAGTCGTGCATATGCCCACGGGTGACGATCACCAGGTAGCAGTCTTCGTCTATATCGTATTCCTTGAAACACTCAGCAAAAGAAGGCAGGACTTTAATTTCATCTGCCAGGGGAAAGCGTTCCCGGTTGGCAAAATCGCTGCGGTCATCCATAGCGATGACGCGAAAACCCACCCGAGCCGCAGCTTCAGCAGTGCAGGCGGCAACATGGCCGGCACCGATCAGAAAAAGATTGCCGCCGACGGCAAAGTACGAGACCAGATACTGCTGGTTCTCATGCTCGATCAGGGTGCAGCCCGAGGTTGAAGAACGGAGCTGTTTAACCGTTGCCAGTAACTTTTCAGGAACAGCACCATGATTGTTCTGGTCCTTATGATTGATGACAAAACGCCGAATGTTGCTGTCGGGGGCGAGCGGACAAACCAGTGCCGCCCGGCGTCCTGAAGACATGGCTGTATAGAGAGATTGAAAAACTCCGCGATTATCATCGTCGGCTCGAATAAATTCCAGGAATAACTCCAATTTGCCGCCGCAGATCATATCTGTGATTGCCGAATCGTCGTTGCTGAGATCAAAACTGTGGCGCATGGAGCGGGCGTCTGCAAAACATTTACCGGCTTCTTTAATGGCCAGAGCCTCGACCAAACCGCCACCAATGGTGCCAGCTATGCTGTTGTTGCGACGAATGATCATTTTTGCTCCAGCAAGCCGAGGCGTAGAGCCGGACTGGCTGGAGACGGTGACGAGGACGAGATCTTCCCCGTCGTTTAACATGGTGCAGAGCTGTTCTATGAGTTTTCTCATTATTTGTTTTCCTGTCGTGTCTCTTCGAGAATACGTTTGCTTAGATGAATTTTGGCGATTGAATCAGTGTTTACGGTACATTCCATTCCCTGGAGGAGATGGCAGCTGGTTAATTGAGTGTTAATTTGGTGGATCACTTCATCCTCGTTGCCGGGAACGGTGACAAGGTGGATCAGGAGTTTGTCTTGTTGTTTCTTTGTGGTCAGGAGAGCCCGAAAATCGAGGAGGCCCGGTACGGAAAAAAGGATTTCATCCAAGGCGTACAGGGAGAGTCGTCTGCCGTTTTGCAGAGATCGCACCTGGTTGATCCGGCCAAGAACCTTATCGAGCCGCCGGATATGGCTGCCGCAAGGACAGGGGCCGGAAAGCAGTTGGCCCAGATCGCCGGTTCGATAGCGGATCAGCGGCATTCCGGCACGAGTCAGCGTGGTAACAACGATCTCGCCCCATGTACCGTCCGCCAGGGGCCTTGCAGTATGCGGGTCAATTATTTCAAACAGCAGGTCGGCCTCGCGGAGATGTGCGCCCTGGTGAGCCGCGCAGTCAACCCCGCCGCCAAGACCGGTTTCCACCGTACCATAATGGGTGAAGATGTCACAAGCCAGCAGCTCGGACACTTGGCTGCAGAGACTTTTCGGGACGTAATCTGAACAGAGCAGTACTGAGCGGATAGTGCCAAGTGGCAGAGCAAGGCTTGCCGCCATCCGGGCAATTGCCAGAATCTGTACGGGAAAGCCAACCAGGACATCGGGGCGAATCTCGCCCAGCTGTCGGGCGGCCTGCCCGGGGTCGTCAACCAGACCGAGGATGTCGCTCGACACGTCCATTCGATGCAGAGCCTGGGCCAGCAGGTGACCGGTTGAGTCCGGAGTTGTTCCCGGCAGCAGGATCACCACTCTCTGACCGGGGTCGACCAGCGGCTGCATACCCTGATGAAAAAAATCCAGAGTCTGTTCCAGATCCTTTTCGGTGAAAAAGAGCCGCTTCGGTGCACCGGTGGTCCCGGAGCTGTGGATCGTGATGATCCGGGCTACCTCGTCCTGACTGACACAGACCATCTCTGCACCGTGTCTGCGCAGGTCGTCTTCGGTGGTAAAGGGCAATCCGGCCAAATCGTCTAAGCTTGCGCGCGTGCTGATGGCGGCATCGGCTAATTTCCGGCGATAAAAAGACGAGTGCTGTCGGCAGTAATCGATAAGATGTCGCAGCCGTTTTCCCTGATACTGTTCAATCTCCGGTCGTGACAGAGCCTTTGTGGTGTGGCCGATAGCTTTTGCCGTCAAGGCTTCAACAGGAGTGATGTTCATGGCGTGGCGATTCCCCGATAGAGTGGCTTGCCCATATTGGAAGTCAGATTATAGGCGCAAAACGGGATAAGATTGCCTTCCGGGGATATGACGTGGATGCAGCAGCCCTGCAAACGCTCCAGATCTATATTCCATACATCCTGAAAGGCCATAGCCGAGATGGAGAAGGTATGGGTGCGGGCCCGTGCCAGAAAACGATCCAGATCGTCCTGTGGCTGCGTCGATTTTTCATCTGTGCAGGTGCAGGCGGGAGAAGCCATGGGCAGGGACCATTGTCGTGCGGTGAAAGCCACGCTTTTCTCACGACCTTCCAGAGCCGAAGGAGTATCGGCCTGAGGTTCACCGGAGGAGCAGCAGGATGCCTGTCGGTTGCCAAGCGGCAGAAGATGACCACTTTCCTCCACCAGAAAATTTCCATGGAAGGAACAAAGGGTGTGCTCACACGAGGGCGGTGCAAAGTGTTCGGCGGTAATGGCGCCACTGCTCTGTTCTTTGATCAATTGCAGCAACTCTGGCAAGGTGAGTCGGTCCTCGTCCGCCGGGGCCTCCGGGTAGCGGCCGAAATAGCTGACCGGTTGGAAATGGACGCCGCGTACAGTAGGGGCAAAGCGGCTGGCATAGTCGATAATCGCCCCGACCTCATGGGTATTAATACCAGGGACCAGGGTCGGCACTAAAACCACTGCCAGTCCAGCGGCCTGGCAGTGGTGCAGGGCCTGTTCTTTGATCTTGGTAAGGTCGCGGCCGCGCAGGGCAATATGGGTAGCACGACTCAGGCCGTCAAACTGGAGAAAAATGGAACGCAGTCCGGCGTCTTTAAGACCAAGAGCATAGTTTGACTCTTGCGCCAGGCGCAGGCCGTTGGTGTTCAGCTGGATAAAAGAAAAACCCTTGCTCCGGCCAAGAGTAATGATTGCCGGGAGATCGTCGCGCACAGTCGGTTCACCGCCGGACAGTTGAATATTACAGGGTCCGGACGCCGCCATAATGCGGTCATAGAGAAAACCTATCCGGGCAAGCGATGGATCGTTTGTCATAGTGGCATCCGCCCCTGCATCGGCGAAACAGATCGGGCAATGCAGGTTGCAGCGCTGGGTTATCTCGATCAGGGCTGTGCAGGTATGCTGGCCATGCTCCGGGCAGAGACCGCAGTCAAAAGGACAGCCCTTCTTGAAAGTGGTAAAGGTTTGCTGGAGTACAGAAGGGGTTTTTGGACGCAGCCAGGTGGAAAAAGGTACGGCACCCCGCCAGATCACGGTGCGAAAGGAACCGTGTTCCGGGCATTGTTTGACCAAAAAGACCGTATCACCCTGCTGCTCGCGGGTAGCGGGGACTCGAGTAAGGCAAACCGGGCAGAGACTTGCAGTACGGGACAGGAGTTGTGGAGGACGAGCAATAGGCACCTGTTTACTCTCTTGCCAGGCTGGGGTCGATATCGTTTTCGCTCAGGATCTGTAAAATCATTTCCCGGGCACGCACCATGATGTTGCCGCAGACCTCTGGCTTTTTGCCGCCTTGCATGGCGATGATGTCGTCGCAGCGAATACCGCCCCACGAGGTGGCGTTCTCCTTAAACCAGTCCATAAACTGGGACAGCAGTAGGGGGTAGCAGTCCAGAGGTGTTTCCCCGGCACTTCCTTTGGCTGCGTATAAAGCGATGATACAGGCAGCACCGCTGGCCACCCCGCAGAGATCGCCGGTGGAAGATCCCTCGCAGAGCCCGGCCATGGCCCGCACCAGGGGAACATTGTCCTCGCCCATGTCGGCAAGTGTCAGCTGCATCATAATCTGACTGCAACAGAATCCCTGGCCAGCCAACTGCATGATTTGCAATGAAGTATCATCCATAATTAAGCACCCTTTTTTGCGATAAGCACATAATAGCCCAGCGTTGCGCTCGACAAGGCAAAACAGGTCTGGTGCGCTTCCTCCTTCCCCATGCACAACTGCCAGAATTTTTCCAGGCTGCCATAGCTGAAGATGATCTGGCCAGCGAGCTGTTTGAGCAGCTCACTACGATCGATAAGGCTGCGCAGGGTGAAACCGGCGCAAGACACCCCGTTTTCAATGGTTTCAAGCGGCAGGGTATGGCTGATGCAACTGTGCAGGCTTGGTAGCTCCGCTTTGAGCGCTTTGTCCTTACGATAAATGTCGGTGAGCAGCAACATGCCGCCTGGGCTGAGAACACGATACATTTCCCGGAGGCTTTTGTCGATATCACCGGTAAGAGATAGCACGCATTCAGAAATAACCAGAGCAAAACTGTTTGATTCACAAGGAATGGCAGTGGCCTCTCCAGAAAGAAAGGATGCGTTTGGCACATTTCGGGCGGCTCTCTTAAGCATGCTGGCGGACGGATCCAGGCCAGTAGCCCGCAGGCCGAAAATCGAAGTCATCAGGCCTACCGTATGGCCGGGACCGCAGCCCACATCAAGGCTGGTCGAACCGGGAGCCGGCCTGCAGGAGGTCAACAGCTCGGTCGTCAGGGCGATGCCGCCCGGTCGCAGCGTGCCGCCGGTCACTTGGGACAACGCCTCCTGTTCGTACAGGGGCGTTACCGCGACAGAGGGCCTGATGGTAGTCGTTTCCATGTTATTTATCTTCCAGCAATTGTTCTACTTCCAGCATCTTGCCCATCGCCAGTTTTTCCGGTACCAGGATAACGCCGCATTCGGGACAGGCCATCAATTCCACATTGAATACCGAGTTCATATAGGTGACATCGACTTTAGTTGCCTGCAGCGGTTGGCTGCATCCGGCGCAATGCCAGGACGTGTTTTCAATAAAAGAAAAGGTGCTCATGAAAGGACCTCCGGCAGTTGCATGCGATGGCTGTAGGCGTTATGGATCACATAGCCCTGTTCTGTTGCTTCATATTCGACCCAGTAGGTTACCCGCACAGGTTTGCAGCTGGCCAGATGGTGATTGTTGCCCGGATTAATCATGTGTTTGCCGGTCTGTTTGGCAGAGCGTATTACCTTCTGGATATCTTCTTTGAGGATATGGCGTTTGTTCAGCAGATCCAATACCTCCTCGCTCACGACAAGGCGAATTTTTTTATGTTCCGGGCCAGGATCTGTTGCTTCCTGCCAAAGATCACCCAGCAGTTGTTCTTTTAACCGGGCCCGGTTCTCGTGCCGCGCGGAGAAGCCTGGATTGCTACGTTTTAAAGGGTCTCCTGTACAGGACTTGGGAAAAATGTAATCGAGAAGATGCGCTACCGGGGGGCCAGCGGCAGCGAGGTTATCGCGACACATGGCACAGTAGGCCAGCCCCGCATGTTCACTCCGCCCTGCCTTAACCTGGGCCGCCTTGCCACCGAGAGGCTGATTGGCAAACTGCATCAAGCCACCGTAACCACAGCAATCGGTGAGTTCGCCGCTACAATCGTTTTCGATAATATCCATCCCGAGCCTGGCGCAGATATTGCGGACGCTGGTGCGTAACTCCGTCTGGTGGCGGGCCGTGCAGGGATCATGGATAGTCAGTGGTTGCCTGGGGCTGCCGGCCGTGTTTGCAGCGATCGGCAGCTGCAGACTGTCCAGTACTTCCCAGAGGGACGTCACCTCTATTTCTTCGGCAAACTCGCGGAAGATCGATAAACAGCTCGAACAGGCGGTGATCACCTTTGGGTTGCCGAGTTTCATAATCTCCGTTTTAAAGCGGTCCATGGTCTCAGTGAACATTTTTTCCTGGCCTGCCCAATGGGCGGGAATACCGCAGCAGCCGAGCATCAGGCCGACGCCACCGGTCATCTGGTCAGAGAGGAGCTGGTACGCTTTTTTGACCGCCTCCGGGGCTGAACCGGCAAGCTGACAACCGGGATAGAACAGAAACCGGCTGGCTGAGGTACCCGGTTGATGGCGGTTGAGGGTGCAGAACTCGCTGAGGGAAAAGCTCATATCTTCAAGCGCGAATTCATGGGCTGAGAGTGGCATGTGCTTATCGCGGACCATCTCCTGCCGGCTGGTGCGGCAAACCTCGGCCACGGGGAAATCATTGGGACAGATGGTTGTACACTGGGTGCAAAGGCTACAGGAATTGATCATCTTATTGGCAGATCTGGTACCCTGAACAATGGCCTGGTTATTATAGATCTTACGAACCAGCGTCTTGGGGTATTCCTTATATTCCTGCAGATAAACGCATTGTTTCACACACTCCAGACATTCGCACTGGATGCAGCGACTCGCTTCCTGTATGGCCTCATCGCCGGTGTAACCGGTTGATGGTTCGGCAGGGATTATTTGCGCAGCTGGAGCTATGCCGGTAGTCACCGTATACATCTGGGTTGTTCTGGCGCCTTCCATATCCCGCTGGGCGGTGAGCGATACTTTCTGTAAATAACGTTCAATGGTCAGGGCGGCACGACGACCGTCTTCCACCTGTTTGATAACCGAGAAAGTTGTGCTGTCGGCGGCGATTCCGCCACCGGCAAAGCAGCCGTCATGGGCAAGGGCTAGGGTCTGCGGGTCGGGCCGGCCAGAATTGCTGGGTAACTGGTCTTCGGCAATTTCGTCCAGATCAAAATAGACAGCGTCATATTTAGTTACCAGTGCAGCTATACTACTTTCGCTCAAGGTGGTGTCGGTTTGCAGATCAACGCCGTAACTTTTAAGGATTTCTTCGGCGTCAACCAAGGTTTTCCCGGGGAGAAGGTGTTCGGCATAATCGCGCAGGGTACCGCCGAGACCGGCGATTTGGGTGATAAGGGTTGTGTTGCGTCCCTTTCGGGCCAGATCAAGAGCTGCGGTCATACCTGAAAGGCCGCTGCCGATAATGGCGACTTGGCCGCTCTTCATAGGCAATTTTGGTAATTTCAGGACAACCGTGCTCTTGCTGACGCAGTAGCGCTCCAGGCTGCCGGTGGCAAGGGGATCACCGATCTCTCCCCGCTTGCAGAAAGGATAACAGGGCTGGTCGCACAGGCGGCCGACAATTTCCGGAAACGGCATAGTCCGGTCAAGAATCCGTCGGGCTCCGCGTATATCCCCCTTGGCAAGGCTGGCCATAAAGGCGCGGACATCAACATGGATGGGACAGGCTGCCGTGCAGAAAGGTTGTTCTTCCTGTATGCACCGAGCCTCGACTTCTCTGAGTTGTAGCTGATCCATTGTTTCAAATCGGGTTGATAAAAAAGAGTAAAAACCACAGGAGCGGTGACCTGCTCCTGTGGCTGCTTAACAAATACTATTGGACAATGCCAACGTTATTTAGGCAGAGCCGCCAGTACTTTTTCCGGCAGGGCAGGAAGGTTGCGAATCCTTGCACCGCAGGCGTGGTAGATACCGTTGATTACCGCCGCATGGGGACTGGTCAGCGGCATTTCACCTACACCGGAAGCTCCGAAAGGTCCATCCGGACGAGCGGATTCGACATAAATGATTTCCATATTATCTGGAATCTGCTTGATATACGGAAAGCCAGCGCCCATAAGAGTAGAGTGCTTCTGGATGTCCTCGAAGTCCTCAGTGAGTGCCAGGCCGATTCCCTGGGCAAGTCCACCGTAGATCTGACCATCAACTACCAGTTGATTGACGACCTTGCCAACATCGGCAACACAGGTCATGGCTTCCACTGTGGTCTTGCCGGTGCTCAGCTCGACTGCGACCTCAGCCATAAACAGGCCGTACATATAACAACAGAAAGGATTACCCTGACCGTTCTCGTCACAATTACTGGCGGGGGCACTCCATTTGCCATGGACTTTGGTCGGGATCTTCTCGGCGACCATTTCCGCATAGGTACGATAGGAACCATCACCCTTTTTCATGACCTTCAGCAGTTCTTCGCAACCGACACGGATGGATTGACCGACAACAACCTGACTACGGCTTCCCCCGGCAGGGCCGGAGTTTGGACATAAACTGGTGTCGTTCATCACCAGTTTAATCTGAGCTGCGGTAATCTTGAGAGGACGCAAGGCTTCATGGGCAGTGGCCAATGTTCCCATATCTGCACCCTGGCCGTGATCTTCCCAGGTGTTGAAGATTGTGACGGTACCATCAGCATTCAACTCGACATCAGTCTCCGAGGTGTCGGGGCCGTCCAGTCCGGAGCCGTACACGCCAAGTGAGATACCGACGCCGCGTTTAATGGTATCGGTGCAGTTGGCGGCAGCTTTTTTCTTTGCTGCTTCGTATTTCGGACGCAGTTTATCGAGCATATCCGGCAGGGAGTAGACTTCAGGTGCCTGTCCGGTGGGGGTGGTGGAACCCTGGCGATAGCAGTTTTTGTAGCGCAGTTCCAGGGGATCCATGCCCAGCTTCTCAGCCAGTTCATCCATCAATACTTCCGATGGGAACTCACTCTCGGTCGAACCATAGCCACGGAAGGCGGAACCCCAGGCGTGGTTGGTGCACACTGTCCGGCCTTCACCCCGGATATTTTTGATGTCATATCCCGCACCGATGAACTGAGCACCGCGCAGGGTCAGCAGGTCGCCGAATTCGGAATACGGGCCATGATCGACCGACCAGTCCGATTCCATGCCCAGCAGCTGGCCATCTTTATTGGCAGCATAACGTACGGTAGTCCAGAACGGCGAACGTTTTCCGGTATAGGTCTGTTGCTGGAAGTAATCGTAGCAGAGGAAAACTGGCCGTTTTGTGGCAATAGCCGCAGCACCTACGAGAGCCTCCATGGTTGGGCTGAATTTATAGCCGAAGGTTCCACCGGTGTTATTTTGCACCAGAGCAATGTTTTCAGGGTCAACTCCAAGGCCGGGGGCGATCATAAACAGATGCAGATGCACGCCGATTGATTTGGAGTGGATCATCAGTTTGCCATTTTCATCATGGTAGGCGTATCCGACATCGGGTTCGATCGGCATGTGGGGTTGACGACCGACATAATAGTCTCCTTCGATTACGACGTCTGCTTTATCGAAGACAGGTTTGGTCTCCTCGCCTTTAGCAATCTTCTGGATATAATATATATTAGGCGTGCCGGGATGGATTTCGATGGCATCGGGTTCCATAGCGGCCGGAGCGCTCATGTAGGCGGGCAGTTCTTCGAGCTCAACCTTGACCACTTTGGCTGCGGCCTTGGCGTTTTTCTCAGTATCGGCGCAGACGATGGCGAGTGCATCACCAAACTGAAAAATCTTGGTGTCGCAAAGAATCGGACGATCCCAACCATCACCTTTATTGGTCGGGAAGGTAATAAGGCCGGTGATGCGGTTTTTTCCCTGTATGTCTTTTGCGGTGACGACCTTGAAAACACCGGGCATCTTTTCGGCTTCGCTGGTATCGATGGAGAGGATGTTGGCATGGGAGACTTCAGCCTGTACCAGAGCCATCTGCAGGGTGTTCTCCGGCAGGGTCAGGCCGTCGTCTGCGCCAAAGCTCCAGGTACCGGTCACCTTGGCAGCCGCACTTGGACGTGGCATGTTGGTCCCAAAAACCTTGCCGTCCTGGGGAATCTTATAAGCCAGATCCTTCATGGTGATGTCACCTTTAAGGACCCTGACCGCATCCTGGACGGAATCGACCAGCTGTTTATAACCGGTACAACGACAGGCGTTGCGGTATTTCTGGAACCAGTCGCGGATGTCTTCACGGGATGGATCGGGGTTGCTGTCAATCAGGGCTTTGGCGGAGACAATAAAGCCGGGGGTACAAAATCCGCATTGGGCGCCGCCATGCACCATCCAGGCCATCTGCAGGGCATGAAGATCGTTCGGAGTGCCGATACCCTCAATTGTTGTGATGGTTGCACCATCTGCCACTCTCTCCATCTTGGTGATGCAGGAACGGAGGAGTTTGCCGTTGATAATGACGTTGCAGGCACCACATTGCCCCTTGCCGCAACCCACTTTGGTACCGGTGAGATGCAAGGTTTTGCGGATTACGTCGGATAGTAGCTCGGACGCGTCTGTGACGACCGTCCGAGCAATTCCATTTACGTACAGTTTTTTTCTCTGCATGAATTTCTCCATAATAGATGTTAGTGAAACACACGGGTTTTCATAATTTTTGTAAAAAAGACAGGGCTCGAAGTCATAAATTTCAGAAAGTTGAAAAGTATGTCGCCATAGGCTGTAAGCTGGTCGTGTCTCGTGTTGTTTCTGTGGTGGGAGTACCCTCTGTTTCTGATCTAAAGTGTGCTCGGCTGTGCATCATCGATTTTTCTGGTAACACTTCATTTGAGCAAGTTATATGCCATTGTAACTCCTCGTAATTTATATACATTAAAAACTTTTATCTCGGAGATATACTTACCCAGACGAACATAAAGTGACTGCGGGAAGGCTCAGTTGAGGAAAAAAAACAGAAGAGAGAAAAGTGCGGCGAAGAAGGATTATTGAAAAATCGGGGCAATATGTCCAACGCGTGGAGGGAAAATCATTAATTGAAGCGGAAAATTGGAGTAATCTAAGATATGTTATATTTAAAACAGGTAGTTATAGAGACACTGGGCAAAATGAAACACAATACGAGAGATTGGGACAATATGTCCTCTTGTTTGTACGTGGCAAGATTCGCTTTGCCATCTCATACCTTCGCCATCGTCTTGCAGGTTGTGTGCGTACCCGTTTTCATCGCTGTTCCGGGTCGCTGAGTTTGTAGCGTATTCGCAGTACCCCGTCGGTGAAATTTTGGGAGATGATATGGAACTCGCCGATTTCAGAAGTATTATCAACATGTTCGCCGATGCAGGGGCAGGAGTCATAGTCGCCGATACGCACTATACGAACGTTTCCGACTCCGCCCGGAAGACGGGTGAGGTTGAAGTCCCGATCGGCTTCTTCAAGGGAAACCATTTCTTCGGTTACATCCAGATCCGCGGAAATCGCCTTATTAACCGCTGCTTCCACTTCTTTTACTTCGTCATCGGTCAGGGCTCTGTCGAAGTGGTAGTCACATTTGGACTTCTTCTTGTTCACGTGAGCACTGAAGCAACGGCCACAGTCGAATTTCCTGACCATTGACTGATTGAGTATGTGTTCCGCCGAATGCATGCGCGGGGCATAAGATTTTACCATATCGCTCTGTTGGTGGAATTTTTAAAAAATAAGATATAAAATTGCATCTAATCCTGCATATTCCTTTGAGATATGCAAGTTTTATTTTATCAGTCAGTTCATATCTCCTTAGAAAGGAAAGAAAATGAATGTTCTCAAAAACCTGCCCCTGAAGATTAAAATCCTGCTCATTGTTATCCTACCGCTTGGGGCGTATCTCTATGTATCGGGTAGTAATCTGCTCATTGGCTACAGACAACTCAACTCCTATGACTCAATTCATGAGCTCTCGTTGTTGTCGAATAAAATCAGTCAGTTGGTGCATGATTTGCAGAAGGAACGTGGAACATCTGCTGGTTTTTTCGGTAGCAAAGGGGAAAAACTTGGATCCATGCTTACTTCACAGCGAAGAGACACTGACATAAAAAGAAATACTCTGACAGAGTTTATTGCAGATTTTAACTTAAAAAATTTCGACTCGGAACTTGACTATAAAATGAATAAGGCCCTGTCACACCTCACCAATATTGACAGAGAACGCCAAGGTATTTTCAAACAATAGCGAACGATCCCAGAAGCTGTTACCTATTACACCACTGGCAATACCTACTTGTTGTAGACTTGCACATTATTCTGACGAATTTTTCCTGATTGAATAAGATAGATCTATAATCGTATTACAATGCATCTTTGCCAATTGAAGTGCCGTTTTTATGGGGCTCTGCCCCAAACCCCGAGGTTTTCAAAAGGCATATGGAGGACAGTGAATAAAGAACAGAGGCTGATCCCCAAAATGGGGGATAATCAAAAATAATCCAACTCATGAATCCCTTTTGCGTATGTCCCAGTCTGAATCAAAACAATTTGGAAAATGTTCCAAAGTCATCACGTTATTTCGGGAAAAAACTCAAATTTCTGTCTCGAATAATGTTGAATATTACAGTAGGTAAGCTTAGCGTATTAGCTGGTCAGTTGCAGGGATTGGTTGGAAAATTCAAGGTATAGATTAGCTCGAACCATGAGCAGGTGGTATAGAAAATCTAAGATTCATATATACGGCTCTTCATCTTCACGCCGCTGTGATGTCAGTCGTCGCTCAAGCAATAGTCAGAGTTGCTGTAAATCTGCATCAAGAAAAAGAAGTTCTTCCTGATAACCCCAGAGTTCGTCCGTCGTTACTTTACAAGAAACTACTGAAAGATCGCTCCATTTCAGGTAGACCGAATGTTCGATAGTATTTTTTTATCGAGACAACCTGCCATTTTTACTCAAGCTTATTGTCTCACTTGGTCGTAGTTACCAAACCACATCTGTCAGATTGGATCACAAATTTTAGATATTCTTGTGTTACTTGCTTCAGTTCCTAATTGACAGTTATCACCTTGTCAGCGAGCTGAGTGGCCATGACGATATCGAGCATATTGGTGGTACCTCCGACTTTTTTACGAGAGGTGAGGCCAAAATGCTCCAGGCAAGTGCCGCAGGCAAATATAATCACCCCGGATTTTTCATATTCCTGCAACTCATGCAGAACAGGTGATGAGTCGATGGTTAGTTTTACCGCGCCATTGACGAAAATGAGCTGCCATAACTCCGGGCCCATCTCCTTTATTGTTTTCAGATAGCTGATCATCAATTTTTGCCCCAGCACGTCATCGCCTGCACCGAGACTGTCACTGGTGACCAGGATGAGATTTTTTTGTGCGGCAACATCTTGGCTGATTTTTGTGGTCTTTGCCTGACTGGCATCCCCTGCCTTCAGGTCACGGCGTGCCTCAAGCTTGAATACGCCGCCTTCCTGGCTGTCAGTCACTGTATAGCCTCTTGTCTTCAGAAAACGGGAGACATTTTCCATGGATGCTGCATTGTCCACCAGTACTGTCAGCTCGCTGTCATTGTTCTGTTCAACACCATCTTTTACCAGCAGCACCGGGCCAGGGCAGGTCAGGCCGCAGGCATTAATTATTTTTCCCATCGTATTTCTTTACCTTACAGAAGTTGAATTATGTTTTTAGGATTTTCAGTCACGAAACCGATTATTGCTGCCTCGAAGATTCCTGCATCGTGCAGTCTTTGGAGAAGGGTTTTTGTATCTTTTTCCGGGCAGCCAACCAGCAGACCACCAGAAGTCTGCGGGTCATAGAGAATGTCACGGAGAACAGGATCGAAAGTGGCCGATGCCTGGACCATATTTTGTCTGAATTCCCTGTTTTTATGGGCACCGACCGGCACAAAACCCATTGCCCCAAATTCATATGCTTCGGCCAGCACCGGGACTTTGTCCGACTCAAGTGTTACGCCTATGCCCGTGCCGCAGATCATCTCGGCTATGTGGCCGAGGAGGCCAAATCCGGTTATATCGGTGCAGGCGGAGACCTTAAACGTCGTCATTATTTCGGCAGCCTTCCGGTTCAGGGTGGCCATCAGCTCCGTTACCCGGAGAATGGTGGCAGTGGAAGCCAACCCTCCTTTGATTGCGGTATTAATTATGCCCGTTCCGAGCGGCTTGGTCAGCACCAGACAGTCTCCCGGACCCAGTCCCTGGTTGGCGAGAATTTTCAGTGGATGAACAAAACCGGTGACCGATAGGCCGTACTTCAGTTCGTCGTCTTCAACACTGTGCCCGCCGAGTAGAACAGTGTCTGCTTCCCTGAGTGTCGCGGCACCACCGGCGAGTATTTCCCGCAAAGGTTCCCGGCCCATACTGGTCATCGGATAGGCTACGATATTCATGGCGGTTTTGGGAACTCCGCCCATCGCATAGACATCAGAGAGGGAGTTTGCGGCAGCAATACGACCAAAATCATATGGGTTGTCGACGATCGGCGTAAAGAAATCCAAAGTCTGGATCAGGGCCAGTTCATCGGATATCCGGTAGACACCGGCATCATCGGAGGTCGCCATACCGATGAGAACATTATCATTTGTTGGAAATTCAATGCCGACGAGTGCCTGCTCCAGGTCCCCTGGAGAAAGTTTGGAAGCTCAGCCGCCACCTTTCACGCGGGTGGTGAGTCGTACTTGCTTATCTTGCATTTTCTCCTCCGGTTAAAGGACATAGAACGTCTTTCACATCATATTGGTGCTTTTGTCCGCACAACGGACATCCTGAGTTGAGACTGACTATGCCCTGGAGTTCCTTCGCGCCTGTTCCATCTTCAACTATACGATGCCCTTTCTGCAGGGAATAATCGTCGGATGCAAAGGTCGCCTTTTTTATAGGACATGTAAAATAAAGATTCATGCTCTGCTTATGGTAGAGTGAAAATGCCTGGGTTATGCTGCCTGCATCCCAATTGGTAATTTTACCTGCGCTGCACAATATATCAAATAGCAATTAACGATTGATGTTTCCGCAACTATCAACAATTGCTATTCCTTCGACGGTGCCACTAAAAAATATTTTCCCTGTGTATATACCATGTGTAACCGTCCATCAAGAACCCAAAAATCCCCAATAGCAACCGAATAGTAGCGTCAACCAGTGCCCGAGATGAGTAAATAACCGAAGAGTCCAGGGTATAAAAGAGACATTTTTGTTAGGAATACCTGTTGCATTACTACCAAATTGTCGCCAACGGCTCTGAAAAGATGGGAAAATTTTTCTTCTGAGCAAGGTCCTGGAAACTTGGTTGATTCTCTGTTTGCTCTTGTGATCATTTATTTCTAATTTTAAATCAGTAAGATATCTCTTTACTTTCTGCTGGCTTGCTGTGCATTTTTACCTCTGGTCCGTATTTTGCGTTGCAAAAGGTATGATTCCCCACTAATCGTTATGTCGAAAAAGGATAACGCTAAGAGTAAGGGGTGGCGAATGCCAGAGCAAAGACCACAAACAGATAACATCATTTATCAAATCATGGGCTGGTCTGCCGGTAGTCCAGTTCTTCTACTGCTTCAGGCGCTTGAGCGGACCGGGTCGATCAACAGTGCGGCCCAGGCGCTTGGCATGCAGTATAAATCCACTTGGCAGAAGCTTGACCAGATCAACAATCTCCTGCCTTACCCGCTGGTTGTAAAGCGAACGGGGGGCAGTGGAGGAGGGGGGTCGGTTCTGACCGAGGAAGGGAAAAAGCTCCTTGGCCGCATCGACATGCTGCAGAAAGAATTTGCCCGGTTTATGCAATATTTTGCCGATAATCCCCAGGAAGCCCTGGAAACCTTAAAAACATTGAGGAGAATTGAGATGAAACTGAGTGCTCGAAATGTCTGGTTAGGAAAAATTGTCAGTATTGATCAAGGGGTCGTCAACAGCGTTATAAATCTGCAGCTCAAGGGCGGTGACAAGATCAGTTCGGTCATTACCGATAATTCGGTAAAGCGTCTTGAGCTCGCACCGGGCAAAGAGGTGATGGCAATCGTCAAGGCGTCGTCTGTTCTTCTCGGCAGTGAAATTGATCCTAAAAAGATATCGGCGCGTAATATTCTCACCGGAATCATCAGCACAATCATCCCCGGTGCGGTGAACGACGAAGTCACCATTGATCTGCCCGGAGGCAGCACCGTCACCTCGATTATCACCTCGGCCAGTGTCAAGCGATTGGGACTTGCTGTGGGGTATGAGATTTCGGCCATTATCAAGGCCTCCGATGTCCTGCTGGCTACAGCATAATGTATTGGCAAACATTATTGTAAAATCCATGAAACTAATTTGACTACCCCTCAAACTCAGCCTATCGGAATGGAAGGGTGTGAGCTGTTCGTATCACGGGTATCTGCAGCCATGGACGGCTGCAGCGAAGCCCCCAGGGATGGGTTTACGGCGTCCCGGGAAACGAACAGCTCACACCCTGATTCAGTAGCTGAACATTAGGGGTAATCAGAAAAACTAACGGCAAAGGAGTTGCGCATGAAATTGAAAATAATTTTCGCCGTCCTGATCCTGCAGATGTGTACACTGGTAACTGCCCAGGCGCAAATCATCCATCTTTCGGTGGCGACTAGTATGACCGATGCCTTCAATGCGATAACCGCAGGATTTACCGCCCAACATCCAGACGCAGAGTTCCAACCGAATTTTGCCTCCTCCGGGAGTCTGGCAAAGCAGATAGAGCAGGGGGCTCCAACCGATATTTATGTTTCGGCTAATCCCAAATGGATGAAATATCTTCTTGAAAAACAACTGATTGAGCCGGGCAGTAATCGTATCTTTGCCTATAATAAACTAGTGTTTGTCGGCGAAAAGAAGGGCGCTGATCTTTCCATGCAGTCTCTGGTCACGTTCGAGCGCATCGCTTTAGGCAGTCCCCAGAGTGTGCCGGCCGGGCAGTATGCCAAACAGGCTATGGAGCACGCCGGCGTATACGCTACTCTCGAAAAGGACAAGAAACTGATTATGGCTAAAGATGTGCGCCAGGCATTGATATATGCCGACCGTGGCGAGGTGGATGGAGCATTTGTCTACAAAACCGATGCACCACTGGCCACCAATGCAAAAATCCTCTTCACCGTACCGGACAATCTGTATGATCGGGTCTCCTACCCGATGGCCCTGACCGTAGCAGGTGCAAAAAATGAGCTGGCCAAAACATTTTTTGCCTACCTGAGCAGTCCTGAATCGATAGCCATTCTGAGCAAGTATGGTTTTGAGTCAAAATGATTGCAGATTTTTTAAAACTTTCGTATCAGAAAAAAGGTAAAGGAAATGGTATCCCTCAGCCCAGCCGATCTTCAGGCAATCAACTTATCACTGCAGGTAGCTGTAACGGCAACGATACTTGCCTTGCCGGCCGGGTTTGGTGTTGCCTACGTGCTGGCTTTGAGCAATATCCGCGGCAAGGCAATACTGGAAGGCGTAGTCAATCTTCCGCTCGTCCTGCCGCCGGTTGTTACCGGCTATCTGCTGCTCCTGCTCTTTGGGCGTCATGGCTGGCTTGGTCATCTGCTCGGGCTCTTTGATATTCAGATTATTTTTACCCTGCGCGGAGCAGTTATAGCTTCAGCTGTCGTTGGTTTCCCGCTCCTTGTCCGCTCCATCCGTATCGGCCTGGAAGGTATTGACCTCCAGTATATCCAGGCATCACGGACCCTCGGGGCAAAATGGTGGGACACCCTTTTCACCATCACCATCCCCCTGTGCAGCCGGGCCATCCTGGCCGGTACGACCCTGATGTTTGCCAGAAGCCTGGGCGAGTTCGGCGCCACCATCGTGCTGGCCGGTAATATGCCTGGGGTGACCCAGACGATCCCGCTGGCCATTTATCAGTATACCAGCACCCCGGGCGGGGACAGCATGGCCCTGTCCCTCTGTCTGGTGTCGATTTTCCTGTCTTTTGTCGTGCTGTTGATTGGCGAAGGCGCAAACCGCAGGCTGGCAAGGAGATAGCTCATGTTGCTGGAAGTTGATGTCGAAAAAGACTTTGGTGATTTTCAGTGTCGGATCGCCTTTTCCCTCGCATCTGAAAAATGTGGTGTTTTCGGGCCTTCCGGCAGCGGCAAGACATCGCTGATGCACATGCTTGCCGGCCTGCTGCAACCTGATAGCGGGACAATAAAACTGAATGAACTGACCCTTTTTGACCGGAAGGCGGGGATCAATCTTCCGCCCGAAGCTCGCCGGGTGGGTGTTGTTTTTCAACATGCCCATCTCTTTCCGCATATGAGCGTAAAGAAAAACCTGTTTTACGGGTTGAACAGGATTCCTCTCCAGCAAAGAAATATTAAACCCGAGCAGCTCATCAGGGTCCTGCAGATTGACCAACTTCTCGACCGCAGTGTTGCCAAACTTTCCGGTGGTGAGCGCCAGCGGGTGGCGCTCGGTCGAACGATTCTGGCTTGTCCGCGTCTCATTTTGCTTGATGAACCGCTGTCCGGCCTGGATGGCATGCTGAAATATCAAATTATTCCGCATCTGCGTCGGGTTTTCGCCGAATTTTCAATCCCCATGCTTTTAATCAGTCACAGCCTGCAGGAAATGCGCATGATGACTGAAGAAGTACTGGTTATGAACCATGGCCTGGTAGAACAACAGTTGACAACCGAAGAGTTGGCCCGGACGAGCCATGGCAGCGGTGGACGAGGGTACACCAATCTGCTGCGCCTTGAATCGCCCAATGATCTGGGAAAACTCCTCAGCTATCGATGGGGCGAGGTTTCCCTGATGCTGGTTAAATCCGATAACCCGGCCGCGGGTGAATTCGCCCTGAACAGCCGGGATATTCTGCTTTTCAAAAAACATCCAGAGGCGACAAGCGCCCGCAATATGCTGCCATGTATCGTGCGTAAGACCTACCAGACAGACTGGCTGGTCGGTGTCGAACTCGACTGCCAGGGCAATACCCTTATTGCCGAAATTGTCCCCCAATCGTTAGAGGAGCTGGATATTAGGCCAGGAAGCGATATAGTTGCTGTGTTTAAGGCATCTGCGTTTCAACGTCTCTATTAACGTCACATCTTTTCCCTGTCGGTGGATACTCTGCAATCCGACGGTCCTTCCTAGGTTTAGAACCTAGACCGCTTCAGTTTTTTCCCCAGATAAGATTAGGTTTTATGCCGATTGTCGGACGTGAGCAGATCAAATACTGTGATTTCCATGTAAATGATGTTGCGATGAAATAGGTTCGAACTGTTTTTTTGATCTTGACGGTTGTCATGGTAAAGAGCCAATACCCTACAGGGGGATAAGTGCCTTGGCGGTTACTTTGAGATTTTGATTTTAAAAACATTATCCAGGTTACTTGTTTTTTAGCAGGTTTTCAGGTGTAAAGCTGCTAATCCCGCCTAAAGGCTTCGCGGGATTCTTTTTAATACTCGCTTGTCGGGTGCTCTATTCAGT
>CBDTUM010000068.1:0-21681 GCA_965363495.1 uncultured Desulfopila sp. | reverse complement strand
TTGATGGCGTCCAATAGTTCCCATGCAGCGCATGGGAACCAGAGTCTGTCCGCAGCATCGCTGGACCACTGGTTACCATGCGCTGCATGGGAACCAAAATACAGTTACCAACGTAAAGGTTAGGCCTATGCAACAATCAATCCGCATCATCGGGGTCCCCATGGACCTCGGCCAGAATCACCGTGGGGTTAATATGGGGCCAAGTGCCCTCCGCTATGCAAATCTTGCAGGCAGCCTCAGGGAGCTCGGCTATGCAACTTTTGACAGCGGCGACATCGTCATCCCCGGTCACTACGCCCTGGCCAATACCAGTCTGCCGGAACGGCTGCCGCTTATCTGCGAAGGCTGCCTGAGCGCCTATGAGCTCGGCAGAAAGGCGGTTGCCGCCGGAGAAATCCCCATCTTTCTCGGCGGCGATCATTCCGCCGCCATCGGCACGGTGGGCGGGGTGACCCACGACACTGAGGCTGGTCTGATCTGGATCGATGCCCACGGCGATTTCAATACGCCAGAGACATCCAACAGCCAGAATGTTCATGGCATGGCCCTGGGAGTGCTGCTCGGCCTCGGACCACCGGAACTGGTCGATCTGGGACGGCCCGGCCCAAAGATGAAACCGGAAAATGTCGTACTGATAGGGATACGAGATCTCGACGCCGAGGAAAAAGTTTTAATCAGGAATTCCGGCTGCACCGTTTACACCATGCGGGAGGTGGATGAGCGAGGCATCCGCGCCGTACTGTCCGAGACTCTGGAAAAATTCCGACAGCTTGACAAAATCCACGTCAGTCTTGATCTCGATGTCATGGATCCTCTTGACGCCCCGGGAGTCGGCACCCCGTCCCAAGGGGGTTTAACCTACCGGGAAGGACAACTCATTATGGAGATTTTGGCCGACACCAAAAAACTGCACTCTCTTGATATCATGGAAATTAACCCCATTCTCGACATTCAGAATCGGACAGCACAGATGGCGGTGAACCTCATTGCCTCGCTCTTTGGCAAGAAAATCCTCTAAAATTATCGTAAGCATTCATCAGCACCGAAGCTGTTTTGTCATCGGCCATTAAACGTACCATAGTACAGTTTGATGACCTCTTTCGCGCATCTTCGGCACTGATGAATGCTTACCGTTTGGAGGTTATTCGGGATTTGGTGATTTTCCGGTAAGCAGTTACAACTTATCTGCAAGATACTTAAACAAAAGGAAATCAAAGAGATTGCTCTCGGTTGTTGCCTTATTTCATTCTGCGTATTAATACCTTACAGATTGTTTTTTTTTGTTTGCAAGAAAACAATCTGTCTCATGGTACTTACCCCGGCTTATTCCTCGTTTACCGGGGGTAGAGATGTGAGTGTTATTGCAATATCCGCCTGCCATGAGTACGGTCAGGAACATTTAAGTTTACTTTGGAGGGTAACATGAAACGTGTTGGGAAAATTGCGATTGTACTTGCGGCGTGCATGGTGGTAGCATCACCAGCCCTGGCAGCAAAAAAGATTCGCTGGAAGCTGGCAATGACCTGGTCCAGCACTTTGACGCCACTTGCCTCACCCGCCCCGAAACTGGCCCAACTGGTGAGTGACATGACTGGAGGAAATTTCGAGATCAGAGTGGAAGGTGCAGAAAAGCACAAAGCACCTCTAGGCATTCTCGATATGGTCAAAGGTGGCCAATTTGAGATGGGCCACACCGCTTCGTATTACTGGAAAGGCAAAGATATCACCTCAGTTTTTTTTACCACCGTACCGTTTGGCATGACTGCTCCGGAACAGTTTTCCTGGCTGCATTACGGCGACGGCCAAAAACTGCAGCAGAAGCTATATGATAAATTCGATGTCTACTCCTATCCCGGCGGCAATACCGGAGTGCAGATGGGCGGCTGGTTCCGCAAAGAAATCAAATCGCTCGACGACCTGAAAGGCCTGAAGATGCGTATCCCCGGACTCGCTGGAGAAGTTTTTGCCAAACTCGGCGTCAATGTAACGAACATTGCCCCCGGTGAACTCTATACCTCACTTGATCGTGGCACCATCGATGCCCTGGAATGGGTCGGGCCAGCAATGGATATCAAAATGGGCTTCCATAAAATTGCCCCGTTCTATTATGCCGGATGGCATGAACCCGCTTCCGACATGCAGTTTTTAATCAATAAGAAGGCCTTTGCCAAATTACCGAAAGAATATCAGACAATCTTACTAACCGCCATTGAGGCAGTATCGGCCGATATGTTCGGTGATAATTTTGACGCCAGTGCCACTGCCTGGGCCGAGATGAAAAAAGAATATCCCAACATCAAAGTGATGATCTTTCCGAAGCCGGTTTTAATAGCAATGAAAAAGGCCACCGATGAAGTTATGGAAGGATATGCGGCCGAGAATGCTGATTTCAAGGAAGTCTATGAATCACAGAAAGCATATATGGCCAATGCCCGGGAATGGACGAAGATGTCTACACTCTACTATCTGCAGACATCGGAAATGGTCGGCAAATAACATTGATGGTGTCGTAAAAATTCCCCATCTTCTTCGTTGTTGTAAATTTCACTATCATTACGACGTACCTTAGTACGCCGAAATAATAGTGAAATTTTCACGCCTCGAATATGAAGCTTTTTACTTAACCATCTTAAGTTTGAGGTTTTTACGAGTTTGTCATATTGGTGGCGTCGTAAAAAGTTCCCCGAGGGAGCTTGCTTGAGGCACAGCTTTTTGGCAGGCTCCCACCATACTGCTGATATAATAAAATTTTGTTTATAAAGGGGTTATCATGAAGAAAAAATTCAACGTTTCTATTCTTTCGTTTCAAAAAATTGCCAAGATAGAAGGCGCCTGGAAGGCGAATGACTACAAAGCTCTTTTAGTCCTGATGGGTCTTGAAGATGAACTTGAGTCCATGAGCGAGAGTGATCTCAGAGAAATGTGTATGATGTCATTAAATGATTTTCCTGCGGACGAAGCAGCAAAGTATGTTTTGACACATAGCATCCATGGTGAATTACCTGACGGTAAGATTGACCAGATGTCTCATGACATGGTAGAAAACAAATTATGGGAGGAATTTGCAGACCCCTCTTTTCATGAGATGTTTTTTAATGCCTATGGACTTTTGCGAGAGGCTTTTAATGGAACTTTCACTGCTCCTACAGGTGTTACCTTTCAGGTCAAAGTAAAGGCTCAACATACAGATGATTTGGAGCTTTTCAAACCAACCATAGAGCCTGCTCTTACCAGATTACTTGCAGGGGGTATCGATGAAAAAGCCATCTTAAACCGCCTCTATGATGAAAAAATCCAAGGTGATTATTTTCCTGAAGCAGAAAATATTTTGTGGCAGGTTAAAGAAATTTCAACCTCAGACAAAGAGGTTACCTACGAGATAATAAGCTCTGAACTGTGGTTTGGTGACTTAGAAGATGTAGAATCGTTTGATGCTGCAACCCATGCTGATGCGATAAAGGAAGATGAAGAATGATTGTGTCGTAAAAACTCTTCATCCGAAGTCTTCGCTTATCTGCTTCGTTGTACCCCAAGGGCACTTCCTTCGGGCGTTGCATTTTACTATCATTACGACGTACCTTAGTACGCCGAAATAATAGTGAAATTCACACGCCTCGAATATGAAGCTTTTTACTTAACCATCTCAAATTTGAGTTTTTTCAACGAACCCTGAAATACTCCTGGACATAGGCAATGTGGCAACGCATTGCCTCAAAGGCTTCCTGAGATTCCCGCCGCCGAATGGCGTCATAAATTGCCCGGTGTTGGGCAATTACATCCTCCAAAGCTACCCGGTCCATATACATATGGGTCAGGTTCTTCTTGATACCGATGAAGAGAAAATCGTAGAAGTTGCGCATCAGATGGATAAAAACCGGATTTTTGGTCGAAAAGGTTATCGCCATATGAAAGGCGGCATCGGCCCCGGTACCGATTTTATCCGTAGTTGCCAGGTCGTCCTCCATCTCCCCAAGACTCTTTTCGATTGCCTTGAGATCGGTATCCGTTGCCCTTTGTGCCGCCAGCATGGCGGCATTGCACTCCAGTCCCATCCGCACCTCAAGCAAATCGCCGAAGGTTGCCTCATCGACGGCCATGGCTGCCGCCAGAGGATTGCCGGAACGGTTGTCGGGCGAACTGACAAAAGTCCCCTGCCCCTGACGATGCTCCAACATTCCCATGGTAACCAGCTTATTGATGGCATTTCTTACCGAAGTACGACTTACCACCATCGACAGGGCCAGCTCCCTTTCAGGAAGTATCTGTTGCCCTGGTTTGAAGGAGCCTTTATAGATCAACTCTCGTATCTGTTCAAAGACCTGATCTGAGATACGTTTTGGTTTGATTGGTTTAAGATTCATTCTTCACTTTCCGGTTAAGGGAGTACTCACACATCAGGCGCCGCGACAAGACCCCAGAAAATCAGCAGTTAGCTGTACATGTCTGTCCAATATTGGTCCTACCATTGCTTCGTCGAAAATCATACACGCTCCCCAATCAGGCTAAACCCACGAGCGAGAATACCTGCATACACTATCTAGCAAAGATTAAGCGAGCTATCAAGTTTTTTCTTGACTAGTTCAATTTATATTGATAAAAATTGGTACTACCAATCGTCCAAATACTTTACTCCAGCCTAAGAGATCGCGTGTATTGCCGGGTAGAAGTCGGTCCATACACGTCAGAATAAGCAGCATTTTTTTCGTCGTATCAATGTGGGGATTACCCCGTATTCAACCACTCAATCCAAACAGAGGGAGAAAAGAATGAAAAAATTCAGCTTCTTAGTCGGTCTTGCGTTGATCTCAACCATGACACTTGCGCCGAACGCCTTTTCAGCACGAGAGAAGTTTGGTGCTGACAAACGCCATGATGAAGTTAAAAAAGAACTGCGTACCATCAAACCTTCCACAGAAACATTTAGGTGGAAAATGGTTATGCCATGGTCTAAAGGTCTGCTGTTTTACGATTTGGCCCAACACTTTGCTGACTCTGTAGCTCTTGCCTCAGGTGGTCGCCTTGAAATCAAACTTTTTTCTGCCGGCGAGTTGGTCGGAGCCATGGAAAGCTTTGATGCTGTCTCAAAAGGTCAGGCTGATATCGGCCATGACTGGCCGGGTTACTGGAAAGGTAAGAATGAAGCCTTTGTTGCCTTTGCTTCTGTTCCTTTCGGTCTGGATGCGGAAGGCTACAACATCTGGCTCTATGAGCGCGGTGGTCTTGAGATGATGCAGGAGCTCTATGGCCGTTATAATCTGTTCGCACTTCCTGGTGGTAATGTCGGCCAGGAGCTGGGTCTGTTCTCCAATAAAAAAGCTACCAAAATGAAAGATTTCCAAGGGATGCGCTTAAGAACTCCAGGCTGGTACATGGACATCATGACGAACCTTGGCGCAAGCGTCACTCCTCTGCCAGGTGGTGAAGTATATCTGGCCTTGGAGCGTGGCGTTATTGATGCTGCCGAATTCAGTACTCCCGCGATGAACTACCCGATGGGTTTTGACGAAATCACCAAATTTGTTATCGAGCCTGGTGTGCATCAGCCTTCTTGCCAGAGTGCTTTCTTTATCAACAAAGATTCTTACGCAAAACTCCCTGCTGACTTGAAGTGGATCATTGATATTGCTGCAAAAGAGACGCAACTCTGGTCAACAGCCTGGCAGGAAAACCTCAATGCCCAGGCAGTTAAAATGTTCAAGGAAAAAGTCGAATTTGTGCGCATGGATGACGATACATTAAATGCGTTCGCCAAAGCCTCCCACGATTATATCGAAGGCTTGAAAGCCAAATATCCGGATGTTAAGAAAGTCATGGATTCCCAGGATCTGTTCAAAGCCGACTTTGCAGACTGGCGTCAGGAACGCAGCGGTGTTGCTCCCTGGCCTTACGAGATGTATATAAGCGGTAAACACATGCAATAAGGGTTGACAATACGGGGGCCCCTCATCTGGTGGTCCCCGCATCTCTCAATTTCAAACTGCACAAGCCACAATTTACGTTAGAACGAGGTTTTTATGATGAAGTTAGATAGTGCAATAGATACTCTCAATGAGAAGATAGGATTTTATTCCGCATATCTGATATTGCCACTTATTGCCGTGGTTGGCTGGGAGGTCATGATGCGCTATGGCTTTAATACACCGACATCCTGGGCTTTCGAGGTGACGGTTTTCATCTACGGCGTCCATTACAGTTTTGCCCTTGCCTATGCTCATAAACACAATACGCACGTTGCCATCGATGTCTTTGAATCCCGTCTTTCGGAAAAACCGCGCACAGTTCTGCGCATCGGCACGAACCTGATTCTGTTTCTTCCGTCAATCGGCCTGCTGGCTTTTTACACCAGCCAGCTGGCTTTTTTCTCCTGGCGGCAGTGGGAACATGCATCCAGCTCCTGGGCCCCGGCTCTTTATCCATACAAGACAATCATGGCAATCGGTTTTCTCCTGCTCTTTTTGCAGGGGGTTGCCAAACTGATCCAAGATATTCGTTCCCTGAGAGCCATCCACTAAAACCTGACTGATACTGGAGAAAATATACTAATGAGCGTAGAAGTCATTACCATACTGATGTTTATGGCCCTCATGGGCTCCATCGCTTTTGGCCACCCCCTGGCGATAACACTCACCGCCGTTGCTACTCTATTCGGTCTGCTGACAAACGGCTTTGATGTCACCGCATTACTTGGCCTCTTTGCCAATAATGCCTGGGGAATTTTTCTCAATTATACCCTTGTCGCCATCCCTCTTTTCATCTTCATGGCCCAAATCCTCGATCGATCCAAGGTGTCCGAAGGGCTTTTCGAAGCGCTGTATATTGTCCTTGGCGGACTGCGCGGCGGTCTAGGCATGGCGGTTATTGTGGTCTCCACTGTATTTGCCGCAACAACCGGCATCGTCGGCGCCTCGGTTGTCGCCATGGGCTTGATGGCTGGCCCGGCCTTACTCAAGCGTGGTTATGACAGATCGCTCTCCGCGGGTATCATCTGCTCCTCCGGAACGCTCGGTATCTTAATCCCTCCGTCTATCATGCTGGTGGTCTACGGTGGCCTGACTGGTCAAAAAGAAACCTCCGTCGGGAATCTTTTCGCAGCAGCCATTCTGCCGGGACTGCTGTTATCGGGTTTATATCTATTGTATGTTGGTATACGCTGCTATATCAATCCCAAAGACGGCCCACCGATCCCCGCAGCAGACCGTACTGCCACCGTCATGCAGAAGCTCACCATGACCCTGAAGAATTTTGTCCCCCCGTTCGGTTTGATTCTGACTGTTATGGGCACCATTCTGGCCGGGGTGGCTACGCCGACCGAGGCCGCAGCTCTAGGCTGTGTCGGCGCATTACTCCTGGCCCTGTTCACTCGTAAACTAACGTGGTCCGTCATCACCCAAGCCAGCATCTCAACCGCACGGACAACTGCCATGATTATGGCTTTATTCATCGGCGGTAAATTCTTCTCCGTCGTTTTTCTCAGCATGGGCGGTGGTGATGTCGTGGCCGATGTCCTCTTGGGCATGGATGTTAATCGCTATGTTGTCTTTGCAATCATGATGGCAGTGGTTTTCTTCATGGGTATGTTTATCGACTGGGCGGCAATCCTGTTGGTTGTCGTGCCGATTTTCACCCCCATTGCCATGGATCTTGACTTTAATCCGCTCTGGTTTGCCATGATGGTCTGCATCAACCTGCAGACATCTTTTCTGACCCCGCCTTTCGGCTACTCCCTTTTCTACTTCAAGGGTGTGGCACCACCCGAATACACCATGGGCGATATCTATAGGGGAATTATCCCTTTCGTCACCATCCAGATACTCGGTCTGGCCCTGATGCTGGTTTTCCCGCAGATTATTACTTACCTGCCTGACGTTTTCTTTGGCAGATAAATTTAAGAGACGGACAAGGGAAACTACTTCTACCACGAGGAGCAAAAGAATGACTGACAAACTCATTAACATTGATAACCTCTGCACCGACCCGGACAACCATAAACTGCATATCTGCGAATTGAAAAAGGCTGGCAAACTGGATGAAGTCGAAACCCTCCAGCAACATCCCCGATTTATCTGCGGTAATTGCGCCCAAAAGGCCAATGTTAAGGGAGCGCTCTGCGCTCCCGGCCCCTTTCACAACTGATGGCTCAGTAAAAGATCGATCTCCTTCGTTGCCGGTTTTTAGCCGGTTTCCAACATACTATTTTTATAGTCGGAAACCGGCTAAAAACCAGCGCCTCTGATATCAAACTTTTACTGAACCATCTTGCTATTGAACTTTTTACGAGTTTGAACTGGTTCCCATGCGCTGCATGGGAACTCAATGTGACGTCGTTATCCCCACCATCTGCCTTTCTCCCCTGCTTGACGACCTTTTTAAAGTTTTTGCATTTTATATGATAATCCATTAGCATGCAGGGTCCTGTTTGGTGCTGGCAGCCAGCATACCGATAAGCCCCACTCACGACGCCTCAAGTTAAAAAGGATACTATACATGGCCCATTTCCTCGAACTCTACGACACCACCCTTCGTGATGGCACCCAGGCGGAAAACTTCAATCTTTCCGTTGAAGACAAGATACGCATTACCCTGGCCCTTGATGCACTGGGGATTGATTTTATTGAGGGTGGCTGGCCGGGATCCAATCCGGTTTCCGTCGAATACTTTGAGAGAATGCAAGGTGTTGAATTGCAGCATGCCAAACTAGCGGCCTTCGGCTCTACCCGTCATTTTCGCAATAGACCGGAAAAAGACCCGAATCTTCTCGCCCTCCTGGACGCCAAGACTCCGGTGGTAACGATTTTCGGCAAGAGCTGGGATATTCATGTACGAGACGCGCTCCATATAGAACTGGAAGATAATCTGTTGATCATCCAGGATACGCTGACTTTTCTCCGGCCCTTTGTCGAGCACCTCTTCTATGATGCCGAGCACTTTTTTGATGGCTTTAAAAACAACGAAGAGTACGCGCTGGCAACCCTGCTCAGTGCCGCCGACGGGGGTGCAGAAACGATTATTCTCTGCGATACCAATGGCGGCACGCTGCCCCATGAGATCCCGTCAATCATCGATACAGTCAAACAGTATCTGGCCGAAAGAAACAGGAACGTCCATCTCGGCATTCATGCCCATAACGACTCGGAAACAGCCGTCGCCAATTCTCTTATAGCCGTCTCCAACAGCAGGGTCAGGCAGGTTCAGGGGACCATGAACGGCTTTGGCGAACGATGCGGTAACGCTAATTTAACCTCCATAATCCCCGCGCTGGTGTTTAAGTTGGGAGTAGAATGCGAGGTAAGCAAACATATCGACGATCTTTATTCTACGTCGCGTCTGGTCAATGAACTGGCCAATTTGCCTCACAATCGGTATCAGCCTTACGTCGGGCAATCCGCCTTTGCCCACAAGGGCGGCATCCATGTCAGCGCCGTAAAACAAAACCCACTCACCTATGAACATATTGCCCCGGATAAGGTCGGCAACTTCCGCCGAATTCTCATCTCCGACCAGTCCGGCCGCTCGAACATTCTCCATAAGGCAAAACGTTGGGGCCTTAAAATCGAACCTGATGATCCGGTTCTGGCAACCATCATCAGTGAACTCAAAGAGCTGGAAAATCAGGGTTTCCAATACGAAGGAGCAGAGGCGAGTTTTGAGTTGCTTATGCGACGGGCCATGGGATTGCAACGGAACTACTTCAAGCTCGAGAGTTTTCGGGTTATGAACCATAAATACCGGATGGATAAACCGCCGCTCACCGAAGCGACCATCCGAATGTTTATTGGCGGCAGCGAGGTGCATACCGCAGCCATGGGTGATGGACCGGTCAATGCACTTGACTGCGCCATTCGCAAGGCGTTGCTGCGCTTTTATCCATGTCTGGCAGAAATGGAACTGACCGACTACAAAGTCCGCGTTCTCTCCGGCGAACATGGAACCCAGGCCCGGGTCCGGGTCCTGGTTGACAGCAAGGACCCGCACTGCAACTGGGGAACGGTCGGGGTTTCCGTCAACATCATTGAAGCAAGCTGGCAGGCGCTGGTTGACAGTATTACCTACAAGCTCATGAAAGAAGACAACAAATGATGGACTCGTAAAAAGCCCGATCTCCTTCGTTGTAGTGTCTGATCCGGCGATTTGCTGTACCACATGTACTAGCAAATCGCCGGATCAGACACTACGCCTCGTATACCGAACTTTTTCCAGAGCCCATCCAGAGAAGGCTGATCTGACTTTTGTACTTGTTCCCATGCGCTGCATGGGAACAGGGTAAATTCCGCAGAATAAAAAGACGATGACACAATGGCAGATATGGATTGATCGTGGCGGCACCTTTACCGATATTGTAGCCAAAAAACCAGATGGCAGCCTCGTCACCCATAAACTTCTCTCGGAAAATCCCGACAAATACCAAGATGCCGCTGTCCATGGAATCCGCCAACTCCTGGGCATCAAAGAAGGAGAACCCATCCCCGAAAAAACAATCGGTGCGGTCAAAATGGGCACCACCGTCGCCACGAACGCCTTGCTCGAACGCAAAGGCGACCCCACCCTTCTGGTGACTACCAGAGGCTTCGGCGACGCCTTGCGCATCGGCTATCAATCCCGTCCTGATCTTTTTGCTCGCCACATCGTTCTGCCGGAAATGCTCTACCAGCAAGTACTTGAGCTCAGCGAACGGGTTTCAGCCCATGGCGAAATCATCGCCCCTCTTGACCAAGAGGCAGCCCAGGAAGGAATGCAGCAAGCATACGACCATGGTATCCGGGCTGTGGCCATCGTTTTTATGCATGGTTATCGTTATCCGGAGCATGAAGCCATGGTTGCCGAGATCGCAAAAGCAATAGGCTTTGCACAGATTTCCGTCAGCCACCGGGTCAGTCCCCTGATGAAACTTGTCTCCCGTGGCGACACCACCGTTGTCGACGCCTATCTCTCGCCTATTCTCAGGCGTTATGTCGATCAGATCGCCGAACAACTTGGCAGCTCCGGCGATTCCGGCCCAAAACTGATGTTTATGCAGTCAAACGGCGGCCTGACCGATGCCCAGCTCTTCCAGGGCAAGGATGCCATTCTTTCCGGCCCCGCAGGCGGCGTTGTCGGCATGGTCAAGACAGCAGCCATGGGTGGCTATAGCAAACTTATTGGTTTTGATATGGGAGGAACATCCACCGACGTCACCCATTACAACGGCGAGTACGAGAGAAGCTTCGAAACCATGGTGGCTGGAGTGCGTATGCGTGCGCCGATGATGCATATTCATACCGTCGCCGCCGGTGGTGGATCGATCCTCACTTTTGATGGGGCCAGATACCGGGTAGGCCCGGAATCGGCTGGAGCCAGCCCCGGTCCCGCCTGCTATCGTCGAGGCGGCCGGCTGGCGGTGACAGACTGCAACGTCATTCTCGGTAAAATTCAACCGGACTATTTCCCCCACGTCTTTGGTGCAGACGGCAGCCAACCTCTCGACACCGCATCGGTACACAAAGGCTTTGCCGAACTCGCCGAAACCATTGCTCAGGCGACCTCGGCGGCAAAACCTTCGCCGGAGCAGGTAGCGGAAGGATTTTTGCGTATTGCCGTAGAAAACATGGCGAATGCCATAAAAAAAATATCCGTCCAGCGCGGTTATGATGTGACCGAATACACCCTGAACTGTTTTGGCGGTGCCGGTGGCCAGCATGCCTGTATGGTTGCCGACGCCCTGGGGATGAAGCGAATTTTCCTGCATCCCTTTGCCGGAGTCCTCTCCGCTTATGGCATGGGTCTGGCCGATATAAGAGCGCTTCGTGAAGTACACCTGGAATACCCGCTCAACCAAGAGTCACTGCAGCATATCGCCATTGCCTGTACCCCGCTAATTGCCGAGGTAGAAAAAGAAATTATAGCTCAGGATATCGCCAAGAGTTCCATCCGGATCCTGCGCAAGGCGCATCTCCGCTATGATGGCACCGACACGACTCTGTTAGTCGATGTCGAAGGTCTGCATGAGATGACCGAGGCGTTTGAGCAAGCCCATAAGCAAAGGTTTGGTTTTATCGCCAGAGAAAGAAAGCTGGTTGTCGAAGCACTTTCCGTTGAAGCTGTAGGTACCTCGGAATCCCTACCTGATGCGCTTACAATGACTGCTGCTCATTCACAGCCAGCAGAGCCACATGCAATGGTACAGATGTTCAGCAATGGTCAATACGAAAACACCCCTTTATATCTGCGCCAACGGCTGCTGACCGGACAACACATCGCCGGACCGGCTATTATCACCGAGCAGACCGGTACCGTTGTCGTCGAAGACGGCTGGTCGGCCGAAACAAACAACCGGGGGCATCTGCTGCTTGTCCGCTCCAAAAAGAGAACAGCACCATATGCCCTGGGGACCTCAGCCGACCCGGTCATGCTGGAAGTTTTCAATAACCTCTTTATGTCCATTGCCGAACAGATGGGAGCGACCCTGGCCAACACCGCCTATTCGGTCAATATCAAAGAGCGGCTCGATTTTTCCTGCGCCCTTTTTGATCCAAACGGTCAACTGGTCGCCAATGCGCCGCATGTCCCCGTCCACCTCGGCTCAATGGGGGAATCCATAAAAACGATCATCAGGGAGAACCACTCGAGCATGCGGCCCGGTGATGTGTATATGCTGAACGCCCCCTATAACGGCGGAACACATCTCCCTGATGTAACTGTTATTACTCCTGTCTTTGCTGAAAAAGGGCAGGACATTCTTTTTTATGTCGCTTCGAGAGGACATCACGCCGACATTGGCGGCCGGACCCCGGGATCATCACCTCCCGACAGCCGTCATATCGAGGAAGAAGGGGTATTAATCGACAACTTTCTGCTTGTCAAAGAGGGGGTGCTCCGGGAGCAGGAAACTCGCAAATTGCTAGGTTCCGGCCGCTATCCCTGCCGCAATATCAACCAGAATATGGCTGACCTTTCAGCCCAGATAGCCGCCAATGAAACTGGGGCCAGAGAGCTTGGTAAAATGGTCGCCCATTACGGCATAGCTGTGGTCCATGCCTATATGCAACACGTGCAGGACAATGCGGAAGAATCGGTCCGCAGGGTGCTCGATGTACTGCAGGACTGCAGTTTTATCTATTCCATGGATGGCAATCGGCAGATCAGGGTAAAGATAGCGGTCAATCAGCAAAAGCGAGAAGCGACCATCGATTTCACCGGCACTTCACCGCAGAGCGACGGTAACTACAACGCCCCGACAGCCGTATGTAAAGCTGCGGTGCTCTATGTTTTCCGCTGCCTTGTTGCCGATAATATCCCGCTCAACGAAGGATGCATGAAACCACTCAGGATTATCATCCCGCCCAAAACCATGATCAGCCCGGAATACCCGGCAGCGGTCATTGCCGGTAATACCGAGGTCTCCCAGGCTATCACCGATGCCCTGTTCGGTGCCCTCGGCCTGCTCGCCTCTTCGCAGGGGACAATGAACAACTTTGTCTACGGCAATGCCGACCATCAAAACTATGAAACTATCTGCGGTGGCACGGGGGCAGGACCTGATCATCCCGGTACCAGTGCTGTACACAGCCATATGACCAATACCAGGATGACCGACCCGGAGGTTGTCGAATGGCGTTTTCCGGTGCGGGTGGAATCTTTCTCTATTCGTCATGGCTCCGGCGGCACAGGACAATTTCCCGGTGGTGACGGAGTTGTCCGCAAAATTCGTTTTCTGGAATCAATGACCGCCACCGTCCTCTCCTCACATCGGGAGACCGAACCATATGGGCTCGCCGGAGGGCGACCTGGTCGAAAAGGCGAGAACAGCGTACAGCACCCGGACGGCACGACCACTCTTTTAGCCGGCAACGATGAGGTTTTTTTGTTGCCGGGCGATGTTGTCATCATTGCAACCCCGGGCGGAGGAGGATATGGAAAGCCAACAATTCCAGGCAGATACAGACAGTGATATTTACCATCAACACTACTGATGGAAAAAACATACTTCTCCGTCGCCTTGGGCTGGATTGATCCTGAACATTATGGTATCTTTCCTGCTGTTTTCGCTTAACGAGATGTTTTTATGATACAATCCAACCTCTTTAAAGGAGAAACACATGAAAACCCCAGTACGCGTTGCAATCACCGGTGCCGCCGGACAAATCAGTTACTCCCTCATATTCCGCGTCGCCTCAGGTGATATGCTCGGAAAAGACCAGCCAGTAATTCTCCAGCTCCTCGAAATCCCACCGGCAATGGGTGCATTAGCAGGAGTGGTTATGGAAATCAACGACTGCGCATTCCCGCTGGTAGCCGGTATCGTTCCCACCGATGATCCTAATGTTGCCTTCAAAGATGCCGATTACGCTCTTCTGGTTGGTTCAAGACCTCGTGGTCCAGGGATGGAGCGCTCGGATCTACTCAAGGCCAACGGCGCTATCTTTACCATTCAGGGCAAAGCGCTTAATGACCATGCCAACCGCAACGTCAAAGTACTGGTTGTCGGCAACCCGGCCAACACCAACGCCTTTATCGCCATGAAAAATGCCCCGGATCTCAGTCCGCGCAATTTCACCTCGATGATGCGTCTTGACCACAACCGTTCCTTGTCACAGGTCGCCGCAAAAACCGACAGTCATTCGACCAAAGTTCAAAAAATGGTCGTCTGGGGCAACCATTCCGCCACACAGTTCCCAGATATCAGCTATGCAACGGTTGACGGCGTACCAGTAAAAGAAAAAGTTGACAATGACTGGTATGTCAAAGACTTCATTCCTACCGTTCAGCAACGCGGCGCAGCCATCATCAAGGCCCGTGGCGCATCCAGTGCAGCATCAGCCGCATCTTCTGCCGTTGACCATATGCGCGACTGGGCCCTTGGCTCAAACGGGGAATGGGTCAGCATGGGTGTCTTCAGCGGCGGCAACAGCTACGGCATCGACGAAAATATTATGTACGCCCTGCCAATCACCTGCGAAAACGGGGAATGGAAGGAAATCAAAGGATTGGAAATCGGCGACTTTGCCCGCAAAATGATGAAGGCCACCGAGGCCGAGTTGGTCTCCGAGAGAGAGGCTATAGCCGACCTGCTGTAAGAGAGAAGAGCACGCTCGACCGTATCAAACCAAAAAAGGCAGATTCCCGCTTAGCGGGAATCTGCCTTTTTTAGTGCCTCTGCCTCGTTTGCCTCGTTCCCATGCAGCGCATGGGAACGAGGGCTTCTCACTCTCCAGCGATAATCGCCTGGATCCGTCTGCCATACTCCTGCTTTAAGCTGTCAAGATACTCTTTATCGACCGGCCCTTTCCAGGTTTTCACCTGATAAAAACGTTTCGGAATGGCAAAGTTATCGGGATCAAACCCTGTCTGGGCCCGCACCTTCCAGCGCAGGGCGCGGATATGTTCGGAAACGCGTGGAATTGAGCTGGCCAGTGTGTCAAATCCAACAGTCCTCAGGCATTCAGCGAGCTGCTCCTCGGTATAGACAGAGCGGGCAAAGAGACAACCTACCATTGAGGTGAGAAAGGCACGGCCGGGCTCATCGTCAATGAGAAAATCAACCGCTGGTGCTAGATCTCGATCCGAATTTTTCTGGTCATAACTGTAGGCTCCGGTATCTAGATGAGAATGGCGAAAGCCAAGGGTCTGGGCGGCAAAAAACAGCTCGCCGGTTGCATATCCGGCCATTTCCTGACCCAGGACACAACCAAAATCACCGCCACCGTAGACCGCAGCAGCCTTGAGCGTTCCCTGACCAAGAAGCCGGTAAAAATCGTTGCTGCCCCGGCCGAGATGCCTTGCCGCCTGTTGATAAGCGCTAGCATCACCGAAAGAAAGCGGAACAAGGGTCTCTTTTGTCGAAATCAACCCCTGTTCCGTTGCCTCGGTCGCCCAGCCAAGAGCCACTCCCCCGGACATGGCATCAAGCCCCATCTTTTCCATAACTTCCAGAATGCGCAGCACATCAAAGCTGTTGGTCACCCCTAGCATGGTTCCGGCGGCGAAGATCGGTTCGTAATCATAGGCCACCTGGTGATAATGGTAACGGTTGTCGGTGGCCGTCTTTTCCCGGATAAAACCGATATGGATACAGCCAACCGGGCAGCCGGAACAGGCGCCGTTACGGAGTAGGGTCTGGTCGGCAAAACTTTTGCCGGTGATAGTAGATATACCTGGGTCACTGGTCTGCTGCAGGTTTCGCCAGGGCAGAGACGAGATATCGTTGAGACCCTGTAGATTAGCCGGAGTCCCCAGATTATGATATTTACGCATCATATCTGTGGAAGTGACCTTGGCATACACCTCCTTGTACAGTCTTGAATATTCTTTTCCGGGCGGGACATCTAAATCACTGTCGCCTTGGATGACGATTGCTTTGATATTTTTCGCACCCATGGCTGCGCCGCCGCCCATCCGGCCGAAATGCCGGTAGGTATCGACATTGATACAGGCCATAGCCGAACCGATTTCACCAGAAGGACCGATGCGCATGATCGACCTGTGACCACTCCCTCCTTTAAACATCCTTCTGATGAGCTTACCGGAGCTTTCCGCATCGGTGCCACGCAGGAAAGAGGCATCTTTTAATTCAAGATGATTGGCGCCGATACGAAGACAACTCAGTTGTTTTGCTTTGCCGACCAGAACAAGCGCATCGAGATCACAAAACCTAAGCGACAGCGCGGCACGCCCCCCGGCATGACTTTCAGTGTATTCGCCATGATAATTGGATTTGAATGAACAGACCATCTTGCTCATAAGCGGGAAATAGCCGGTCAAAGGACCGATGGCAAAAATCACCGGCTGTGCCGCATCGTCCCAGGGCAGTTCGGGCCGACCATATTGCATATAGAGCAGCGCGGCAAGTCCGCTGCCACCCGCCACTTCGTTGCGACCATCGAGCAAGACAATCTTTCCTTTGCCTGCTGTGACATCGACCAGCAAAACGCGAAACTCCTCCCTTATCATACCAGCACCTCTTCGATACTGTGACTGTCTACCATTTCCAGACAATTCTGTGGGCAGAACGCGACACATTGACCGCAATGGAGGCAGACATATACATCGCCCCGACGATCTTGGTAGATGGCGTCAACAGGACATGCATCGATACATTTTCCGCACTGAAGACACAGATTTTTTTTCATGATAACCCCACCTCCGGATCGCTCAGTAAAAGCACCTGTCGGGCAGACTTCGGCGCATGGAGGAGGATCGCAGGCCAGACATCTGTTGGCGATAAAGCCGGTGGAGAGGCCACCCGAAGAGTGAATGCGGATGCCCGCTGTATTCCATGATATCCGATGATAGACCAGACGGGCACAGGCCAGGGAGCAGGATTGACAACCGATGCACTGGTCCATACGAGGGGTAGTAAGCTGTTTCATATCTTCTTCTAATGCACTTCCAATTTCAGCTAAGTTGTTCTACAGTTGCAGAAAGCATTTTTCTGCCGGTCGTAGCTTTTTACTTAACCTTCTCAAGTTTGAGATTTTTACGAGTTTGTCAAAATTGACGCCTTCGTAAAAACCCCTAAAAGGGGATAGCAATCTTCTTCTGCGAGGTATTGTAATGGTTAGATTTACCATACAAAATCTGGGGGAACACACCATAGATAACATGGTGGTCAATGGACCTTTTCGGGCAATCGTCATGGAAATGGCTGAGATGTTTCTCGCCACCTGCACGAAGTCGCCTGGACCCGCTGAAAAGGATCTCGACTATCAGTTTGCCGAGTATATTATAAAAATGTCGTACGGCCAGGGCAGGATACTTGAATGGCAACCTAACCCTCCCGAACCAATCCACTGAGCGCACAGAACTTTCGCTCAGCCTTTAGTCCAATCGGCCAGGGCCAGATACAGTGTGCCCACTGCCAGTTCAGCGCAGTGATGATGATCCGCCGGCAGGGTCTGCAGATAGTCGATGACATCGATCGGCGTCACGTTCCAGCAATGCTCCACTGGTTTTCCCTCCACCAGGACAGCCAGCACATTAGCACAGGCATTGGTGTTTATGCACCCTTCCAGTTCATAGTTCAGCTGTTCCACGACACCATCATTGACGACAAGATAAATGGTTATGGTATCGCCGCAGTCCCCGGTCTTTCTGCCGACAGCATCGGGTTTTTCCATGACCGTTCTTCTGTCCCAGAGATTGGCCATAACCAGAAACTGATCGGAGTGATCCTGCCAGAAATCGAAGGTGTTTTCCATGCTGATATCCTTTTAGACTCAGGCCTTATCCCTACCGGCAAGTGGCACGACAAATTGTGATTCGGTGTCCCACGGAAAAAGAATCCAGGTATCCTGACTCACCTCAGTAATAAATGTATTGACCAGAGGCCGCCCGGCAGGTTTTGCATACACCGTGGCAAAATGGGCCGCCGGTACTATCTCCCGGACCACCTGCGCGGTTCGCCCGGTATCGACAAGGTCGTCGATAATCAGCCAGCCCGTTCCGTCACCTTCAAACGATTTCAGGGTATTTACTTCACTTTTTCTGTCTTTAAAGTCATAGCTGGAGAGACAAATAGTATCCACCAGATGGATATCCAGTTCCCGGGCAATGATAGCTGCCGGCACTAACCCTCCTCTGGTAATGGCTATTATTCCCTTAAAGGGCCCGAGATCGAGCAGTCGCCAGGCAAGTGCCTTTGAGTCGCGGTGCAGTTGATCCCATGAAATAGGATAGGTTTTGTTGTAGTCTTTGTTGTTTGACATAATTTCTGTTTTATTCTCTTTATGGCATCGTAAAAATCTTCATCTGGATCCCATGCAGCGCATGGGATCCAGATGAAGATTAGAGCACCTGTTTTAAGAACAGCTTTGCTCTTTCTTCCTGGGGGTTCGTGAAAAAATGCTCCGGAGTTCCCACTTCAACCACCTTTCCCTCATCCATGAAGATGACCCGGTCGGCCACCTCGCGGGCAAAGCCCATTTCGTGGGTGACCACGATCATGGTCATGCCTTCCCGGGCGAGTTGCTTCATGACATCGAGAACCTCCCCCACCATTTCCGGGTCAAGCGCGGAGGTTGGTTCATCAAAAAGCATGACTTTGGGGTCCATCGCCAGCGCCCGGGCAATTGCTACTCGCTGCTGCTGTCCCCCGGACAGTCTTGAAGGATACTCTCCAGCTTTCTCCGGTATACCGACTTTTTCCAAGAGGGCCAGGGCTTTTTCGTCGGCAAATTTCCTGCTCCTCTTTCGAACCCGGCACTGGGCCAGAGTAAGATTTTCCAGCACCGTCTTATGGGGAAAAAGGTTGAACTGTTGAAACACCATGCCCACCTCGGCCCTGACCTTGTTTATATTGGTCTTTTTATCGGCCAAGTCAACGCCATCGATGAGAATATGGCCCTCGGTAAAGGTTTCCAGACCGTTGATGCAGCGTAAAAAAGTTGATTTCCCAGAACCCGACGGGCCGATAACAACTACAACTTCGCCCCGTGCCACCTCAGTCGACACCCCGTCCACAGCCCGTACCTCGCCGGAACGACTATCAAATATCTTCACTACGTTTACCGCTTTAATCACTGACAGCAAGCCTCCGTTCCATGTAAAAAACAAGTTGCGACAAGACCGAAGTCACCAGCAGATACATTGCCGCCACTACAATCCACACCTCAAAGGTGGCAAAAGTGGAGGTGATAATCTCCCGGCCCGATTTAGTCAGATCAGTGATGGCAATAACCGAAACCAGCGACGAATCCTTGATCAGGCTAATAAACTGGCCGGATAACGGCGGCAGAATTTTCTTGAAGGCCTGGGGCAGAATAATATCTTTCATGGTCTGAAAGGCTGTCATGCCAAGCGACCTGGAGGCCTCCATCTGTCCTTTCGGAATACCCTGCACACCGGCACGAACGATCTCCGCCACATAGGCACCGGCAAAAAGAGCCAATGCCCCGACACCGCAGACATTACGGCTGAGATCAAAAACAGTTCCAAGAAAAAAATAGGCAATAAAGATCTGTACCAGGAGCGGCGTTCCACGAATGCATTCAACGTAGACCATCGCCAGGCCTCTTAAGGTAATATTTTTAGAAACCCGGGCAATACCAGTCAAAAGGCCTAAAATGAGGGCAAACACACTGGAAATTGCCGACAGCCAGAGAGTCGTCCAGAGACCGAGCATCAAAGGACCAAGCCGCCAGGTTTCAGTAAAGCCGACAATATCACCGACGAACAGTTCCTCACCTTCAGACACCTTCAGGCTATCGGTGGTCACTTGGATCGTTTTGCTCTCTGAACTCTCCGAGAGCACTGTCACTTTGGTATTCTTGTCGCCTTTGACAACGACAGTTACCTCGCCGTCAAAGGGACTCTTCTGAGCATCTTCGGCGAGGTACATAAAGTATTGGGGCACTCTGTACCAGCGCCATTTATAGTCGATCTTTCTCACTGCACCCCAGGTACCAGCGGCCAACCCGAGCAGGATGACCACCAGCAGAAGGCTCCAGGGCCAGGTCTTATCTCTGGCTTTCAAATTTGCACGTCCTTTTGTTTACTGGATTTCTTTTAACCATGCTTCATCATGAAACCACTTGTCATAGATTTTATCATATACGCCGTCGTATTTGATCTGACTCATGAAATTGTTCAGCCAGTTCAGAAAATCGGGATCCCCTCTGCGGATAGCCCAAGCCAGTGGCTCTTTGGTGAAAGGTTCGTCCAGATGCACAAATTTGCCGGCACCTTTCTGGCCCATAGCTATAGTGTTGAACGGCAGATCATAAATAAAGGCATCTATTTTGCCGTTGGTCAACTCCATTACCCCTTCCTGCTCGGTCTCGTAGGAAATATACTTGGCATTAGGAATCATCCGCTTGGTGGCTTGTTCGCCGGTGGTGCCAAGTTTAGAAGCAATGGTGTATTGGGGGTCGTTCAGATCTTTGTATGTTTTAACTTTGTCGGCGAGCCCTTTTTTCAAAAGAACCGACTGACCAATCAGGATATACGGGGTAGCAAAATTTACCGTCAGGTTTCTTTCCTGGGTAAGCGTCATACCGGACATGACGATATCGAATTTATTGGTCAGCAGAGCCGGGATAATTCCATCCCAGGCAGTAGAAACTATTTCCAGCTTAACTTTCATCGCTTTGGCCATTCTCGTGGCCATATCGACATCGAAGCCAATGACTTCACCTTTCTTATTGGTCAACTCAAAAGGCATGTAACCGGGTTCCATACCCACCCGCAGGGTACCACGCTTCTGTATTTCCGCCAGAGTATCTGCAGCAAAGACAGTTGCCGCAGTGCAAGTGAGCATAGCCAGTGCAACAGCTACCAACAACGACAGTTTTTTCATCTTTCTCTCCTTTTTTGTGGTTAAAGACAAGGGTCAGACTTTCGACGAACGCTTTTGGCTTTTTTTTCCCGGCAACCTGCCACGCACAGGGCATTGCCTTACAGAAGATATCCGCTTTTAAGCTATTTTGATACACCGGAAATTTCAGAAAGTGCAGTTGTCGACAACGAAAAACAACTATTTGGTATTATATAAAATTTCAATCACACAAAACCACTAACCGACTCATTCCTGCGTAACAAAATCCTCGGTAAAACTCAAGGAGATTCTCGTGGAAACAGTTAGTTTTCTTGGCTTCTGGTATCCTTGCAAAGATATCAGCGGAGATCACCCGCTCACCCTTTGCAACCATGCTAGCCCGAATTTCTCATGAACATTTTGTGCCTCAACTGGTAACGATTTGATTTGTAATATGA
>CBDTUM010000067.1:0-21804 GCA_965363495.1 uncultured Desulfopila sp. | reverse complement strand
GTGTACTGGGGCGTCGCCAAGCGGTAAGGCACCGGGTTTTGATCCCGGCATTCGTAGGTTCGAATCCTGCCGCCCCAGCCATCACTAATACGTTTTCAGGCCGTTAAGAGTACATCAAAGATGAAATGATGCGAGATTTAAAGATATTTTCAGGTAATGCCCACAAAAAGATGGCAGAAGAGATTGCCAGCCATCTTAAAATACCCCTTAGCAAAGCTGAAGTTAGAAAATTCAGCGATGGGGAAATTTTTGTTGAAATAAAAGAAAATGTTCGGGGAACGGATGTTTATGTCCTGCAACCGACCTGCACGCCGGTAAATGACCACCTGATGGAACTGGTCATTATGGTTGATGCACTAAGAAGAGCGTCTGCCCGAAGGATTACCGCCGTGCTGCCGTATTATGGATATGCCAGGCAGGATAGGAAAAATGCGCCCCGAGTGCCGATTACAGCGAAAGTTGTGGCGGAAATGTTAATGGTCGTCGGCGTGCGCAGGGTTCTCTGCATGGATCTGCACGCCGGACAGATTGGCGGCTTTTTTAATATTCCTGTGGATCATCTCTATGCTGCGCCTGTTGTTTTGAAGTATATCCAGGAAACTTTTGGCGACAATGTTATCATGGTCTCTCCAGATGCCGGCGGTGTTGAGCGGACCCGCGCCTTTGCCAAAAGGTTGAACTCCGGACTGGCCATAATTGACAAGCGTAGAGATAAGCCGAATGAGTGTGAAGCCATGCATGTAATCGGTGATGTTAAAGGTAAGACAGCTATCCTGATGGATGACATGGTCGACACGGCTGGTACTCTGTGTGCGGGTGCCAAAACATTACTGGCTAACGGCGCCAAAGAAGTGCATGCCTGTTGCTCACATCCGGTTCTTTCCGGTCCGGCCATCGAGCGGTTGCGCAACTCAGAAATAAAATCTCTTGTCGTCACTAATTCCATACCGTTGCGGGGTGAGGCGTTGGCGTGTGACAAAATAAAAGTTCTTTCTGTCTCATCGCTGCTTGCCGATGCGATAAATAGAATACATAATGAAGATTCCGTCAGTTCGCTTTTTGTGTAAGAGACGTTTGTACCTTACAATAATTGAAAATTAATTAAAATTTATCATATTCTGCTTAGTCGCTGTTAATCTGTTGTTGCGACTGTTTAGCAAAGGAGGAAAAATGCTTCAGGTCGAAATATCCGCTTCTGTTAGAAATACTTCAGGTAAGGGGCCCATGCGGCAGCTGCGTATGAAGGGAATGACTCCTGCTGTGGTATACGGTGGGGGTGCTGAGGCGCAAAAACTCCAGCTTGACACGAAAACGCTGATGACCCAGTTGCTCGAGTTTTACCGAAAAAACACTGTTGTCACTTTGACGGTCGATGGTTCACCTGCAAAAACTGTTATGGTCGGTGAAGTACAGACGGATCCTGTTCGTGATACGCTTATTCATGTCGACTTTTGTGAGATTGATCTCCAGCAAGAGCGGGTATATACCGTGCCTGTCACACTAATGGGTAAGGCTAAAGGTGTTGACCTCGGTGGACAAATGATCGCTGGCTGCAATGTAGTCCTGCTGAAAGGAAAACCTCTCGATATTCCTGATGAATGCGTAGTCAATATTGCTCCTCTGGCAATAGGGAACCAATTGACTTGCGCAGATCTCAGCATACCGGAAAATGTGAAAATGGTCACCGACCCTGAAGCTGTCATTGTTTCCATTATCAAGCCCGGTGAGAAGGTCGAAGAAGAGACTGCAACACCAGTTAAAAAAGCCAAGTAAGACACCATTGATTGTCAACTGGCAATGAGTAGTACCTCCGGCCTGTCATGCCAGGTATGGCTCGGGTGGTGAAGAGTTGAAAGGTCCGGGGAAATGTACATTTTCCCGGACCTTTCTCGATTAATGGTGTCGTAAAAACTCTTCATCTGCATTGTTGTTCATCCGTAGGAAGTGCTCTTGGGGTGCAATTTTTCTATCATTTCGACGTACTCTCGTTTTCCAAAATGATAGAAAACATATTACGCTTCGTATATGAAAATTTTTCACCTAGCCCGAATTTGTCATGAACATTTTGTGCCTCAACTCGTAACGAATTGATTTGTAGATTGAAATATCACTCATACTTCTCGCAGTTGATTGTACAAAATGTTCACCAAAGGCCAGCAGGTATGATCACATCTTCAGCGTCGCTGACCCAGCAAGCATAGACGACTATCGAAGTCTTCGCTTATCTGTTTTCTGGGTCGCTTCTCGAATACATAATCATCTTTGCTGATGAGAAATACGGGCTCGCCATTTCATCAGAAGACTTTTTGTGAGTCCATCTTTATTGATAGCATCTTAATAACAAAACATTCCTCCCTTATTCATGGAAAAGAAAGATTTTATTATTGTTGGGCTGGGTAATCCTGGAGCCAAATACCAGTCCACACGCCATAATGTCGGCTTTTTTGTGGTAGATGAATTGGCAAGAAGGTGGAATACATCTGTTTCTCTTGAAAAATGGCAGGCCCAGTATGTTTCGTTGTCAATTGACGAGAAAAAAGTTCATCTGGTAAAACCATTGACGTTTATGAATAGAAGCGGCAGGGCTGTGAGCCAATTTTATAGATTTTATAAAATCATTCCAGACCAACTCTTGGTCATTCATGATGATCTGGATATGGCACCTGGAAGGATTAAGCTTGTCAAAGGTGGTGGTGCCGGAGGACATAACGGCATTAAATCGCTAGTCGAAACACTTGGAACTTCTGATTTCTATCGCTTAAAAATAGGCATAGGCAGACCTGGCTGTGGAGTTATTCATCCAGACTTTCCTGTTGATAAATACGTCTTAGGTGATTTCGCTGAAGAGGAATTAACCGTTTTGTACTCCAGATATTGCAGTTTTGCCGATGGAATTCAGTTTTTTTTGCAAGGTCATCCGGACAAAGCAATGAACCTACTCAACGGTCTCAAATAGCATCCACTCTATTTTAGCAGGACTGTCGTTTTACAGTTGTTTCTCCCAGCAACAGGAAAAATACGGCAAATTGGTGGAAAACGTGTTATAGTCTGTTTATTGAGTTTTTAAGTTATAAGAAATCCCGCTGCACCAAAACATCAACAAATGCCGGATTTAAGGGTACCTCCTTATGATCCGACGCTTCCTCTTGTATGGCAAATTACTGCGTTGTGTCTTGTGCTTTTTTTGCTCATCTTTTACAGCCTTGTGCAAGGCGTTTTTTGATTAAAGGAGAATTCTGTGTTTACTGAAGGTGATATGGCAGTGTATCCGGCCCATGGTGTTGGAGTTATTAAGTCTGTTGAAACAAAGTCTATTGGAGGAATTGATCAATCGTTTTACATCCTGGAGATTCTTGACAATAGTATGAGGATTATGATTCCTACCGCAAGTAGCGATAATGTAGGGCTACGTGCGATTGTTGGAAAAAATGAAGTACGGACTGTCCTTGATATCCTGGCTGATCGCTCTGTGGAATTGGGTACGCAGACCTGGAATCGTCGTTACCGCGATTACATGGAAAAGATCAAGACCGGTTCTGTTCATGAGGTGGCAATAGTCCTCCGAGATCTCTTCTTACTGAGTGTTGACAAGGATCTTAGCTACGGTGAAAGGAAAATGCTGGATACAGCTAAGAATCTTATAGTCAAGGAACTTTCGCTTGCTCAAGACACGGAAGAAGCAAACGTCAGCAAAACTATCGAGGCAATTTTCTCCTGATTTTCCCAGCTTCCTTCTAGCAGTATTCTATCGCGGTTACATGGGTGCCTTACAGAGTATTTCTTTTTAGAAGAAAATACTCTGTCTTAAGGTGAACTACTCTTCAAGCGGGAAACCAAACAGAGTTCTGACTTTCTTTTGTTAACGAGGGTAGTGCTTTGCTGATGTAAGTTCTTTCTTGAAGACCAAAAAACGGATAGTACTGTTTACATTAATCACTTGAATATACTAGCAAGGCGCTTATACTGCCTTAAAAGGCTCTCACGGGATCTCTCAAAGCGATGGTGTAAGAGTGGCCCCAATGGGTATAGAGCAGAGTCTTGTATTCTGTCCCGTCTAACTCGATAAGAAGTAAGTGTATGGCGACTAAAGAAGCGACTCTGGGCAATTCCAGCATATCGAGCCACCATTTTCAGGTGACTATTAATACTGGATTGACAGGGATGCGTATTGACCAGTTCCTGGCCCAGCATCTTCCTTCTGTATCCAGAGCGCTCATTATTTCTTCAATCCGGAAAGGATTGATTCTAGTAGATGGCGTGCACCGCAAGAGCAGCTATCGACTTAAAGAAAGCGAGATCTTACAGGGCTCTGTAGAGGGTAAACCGGAGATTGACGTCCTCCCGGAACAGATCAGTTTTCCTATCCTCTATGAGGATGACGCACTGCTCCTCATCTCAAAGCCGCCCGGACTTGTTGTTCATCCGGGGAGTGGAAATCACCATGGGACGCTCGTAAACGGTTTGGTGTATCATTGCCGATCGATTGCGGATGTCGGTGATAGTTTGCGGCCCGGAATCGTGCACAGACTCGATAAAGATACTTCGGGCATAATGGTCGTTGCTAAGACGGATAATGTCCATCGGCTGCTGGTTGAAAGTTTTAAAAATCGTCAATTACAAAAAGAATACCTCGCACTGGTGCATGGCATCCTTAAAGAAAAAACTGGTCGTATCGTTGCCTCTATCGGTCGTCATCCGGTGCAGCGTAAAAAAATGGCAGTTCGTGAGACTGGTGGCAAACACGCCGCGAGCAGCTGGCAGGTAGTGGAGGAATTCAATAATACCTATAGCCTGATTAAAGTTGTTATTGAAACCGGGAGAACGCATCAGATCCGGGTCCATATGGCCCATATGGGTTGTCCGGTTGTCGGCGATACAGTCTATGGAGCCGGCAAAGATAACCGTCTTTTTCCACGTCAGCTGCTGCATGCATCAAGATTGAGTTTGCGTCATCCACTTACTACTGCAATTATTGACAAAGAAGCTGCGATTTGGCCGGATTTCGCCAAAATCTTAAAAGAGTTAGGTTGGTCCGGTGCACTGGAGGAAAATGAGTGAATATTGCGGTAACCGGTGGTTTGGGAACTGGAAAATCAACTGTCAGTAAGATTTTTGCAGCAAATCTGGCAACTGAATGTATCGATACCGATCAGTTATGCCGCCAGCAACTGACGCCTGGGGCAGACGGATATACCGAATTTTGTCGTATCTTTAATGAAAGGTTCATTCAGAATGATGGAACAATCGACCGGCAGCTGCTGCGGCAGGCGGTTTTCGACGACAATACGATCAGGACACAACTTGAAAATATTCTCCATCCAATCGTTCGACAGCAAATAGCCACTCGAGGTAGAGCATCTTCTGCACGCGGTAAGGTGCTCATTGTTGAAGTCCCCTTGCTGTATGAGGTCGGATGGCAGGATGCGTTCGATATCTGCATCGTTGTTTATGTTCCTGAAAAATTATGCATCCAGCGGGTTATGGCGCGGGACGGGATGCCAGCTGAGCAAATCAGGCAGATATTGAGTGCGCAGTTTCCCATTAAGAAAAAGCTTGATTATGCCGATTTTATAGTTGATAATTCTGGTACCTTTGTAAGTACAGTACAGCAGGCAGCATGGATATCCAACAAGCTTAGAAAGGACAGAAAAGAAGATTTTTTAAGCCATAGAGTCTGATCCGGATAGGCAGAAAAAAACGGGAATCTGTTCAATGCCTCTCGAGGGGAATAAGTACCTTGGTGGTATATTTAAGTTATTAGTATTTGCCAGTGCAGTACGTTAATTATTTTTATGCCAGGCTTTCAGGAGTAAGGCACTAAAAAGCTTGACAGCACAGATCTGAAAACGTATAAGGAAAACGATGTTTTTATAGTTCTAATTCCTGTCATTGCTTAATCGTTTCTTTGGATCCTGCTAAAACCACTTTGGAACAGATTGTTCCGATGCTAATGTCCTGAAGATCTGCAGAATTCAGCGGTGTAATTCACCCCAGATCTGGCCATTTTTTCCATTCTGCTTTTTAATCTAAGCGACGAAAAAGCTCAAAAGTATATCTTTATAACCAGCTATGATTTCAATTGCTGTTGACTCCGCCCTGGTATTTTTTTTGTATCAAAGGCATCGATAGAGCAGTCTGAATATAATGTACACCGGCAATATTGGACGTTTCGTCCATAGGGTCCAAGTTACACACGCGGTATTTCCCTAATATCCTGCCAACAATCCCACAAAGGAGAAGAAGGTTAATGAATCTGGCGGAACTCAAACTGATGAAAATCGGTGAACTGGTACAACTCGCTCGTTCTTTAAAAGTCGAGGGGTACAGTTCATTGCGGAAACAGGAACTGATCTTTGCTATTTTAAAAGCTCAGTCGGTCAAAGATGGGAAAATGCGGGGCAGTGGTGTCCTGGAAATCCTACCAGATGGTTTCGGTTTTCTTCGGGCTCCAGACTACAACTATCTGCCGGGACCTGACGATATTTATGTCTCCCCTTCGCAAATACGCCGATTGAATCTTCGTACCGGTGATACCATTGAAGGGCTTGTCCGTGCACCAAAAGAAGGAGAGAGGTATTTTGCTCTGTTAAAAGTTGACAGCGTCAACTTCGATCCGCCGGACGCCGCCAAGCAAAAGACCCTGTTTGGCAATCTGACTCCACTGCATCCCAATCTTCCTTTTTCCCTGGAATGGCAGCCTGATAACATGTCCATGCGAATTATGGATCTGTTTGCCCCTATCGGTAAGGGACAGCGAGGACTGATTGTGGCACCTCCTCGAACCGGTAAGACCGTGCTTATGCAAAAAATTGCCAACTCCATTGTGCGAAACCACAAGGAGGTCTATCTCATTGTTCTGCTGATAGATGAACGCCCGGAAGAGGTAACGGAGATGACCAGAAGTGTCAAAACCGCCGAGGTGGTCAGTTCAACCTTCGATGAACCGCCTCAGCGCCATATCCAAGTTGCCGAAATGGTCATTGAAAAAGCGAAAAGACTTGTTGAGCATAAAAAAGATGTGGTGATTCTCCTCGATAGTATAACGCGACTGGCACGGGCCTATAATACAGTGACTCCAGCCAGTGGTAAAATTCTATCTGGAGGTGTCGAGGCCAACGCCCTGCATCGTCCGAAACGATTCTTTGGTGCGGCAAGAAATATTGAAGAGGGCGGCAGTCTGACTATTCTGGCAACCGCACTTATCGAAACAGGAAGCCGCATGGATGAAGTGATTTTTGAGGAGTTCAAAGGAACAGGTAATATGGAGCTTGTCCTGGATCGAAAAATGGCCGATAAACGTATTTTTCCGGCCATTGACCTCAAACGTTCAGGAACCAGAAAAGAAGATCTGTTGATGAAACCGGAGACGCTTAATCGTATATGGATACTCAGGAAGCTTCTTAATTCTATGAATCCGGCAGATTGTATGGATTTTCTGGTTGATAAACTCAAGCATCAGAAAACCAATGCCGACTTTCTTGACTCCATGAATGGATGAGTTTATGGTGGATATCGGTTGTCTCCACCTATTTATAGTTGAAAAAAGATCGTCTTTTGAGTATTGTGTCTCACTTGTGTTCTGAGAATATTGGTAAAAAATATATAAATTGATCATCGCCCCTACCGGCGAGTTGGAGGTATAAAAGCTATGAAAGAAGGTATCCATCCGGAATATCATAAAATTACTGCAGTATGCGCTTGTGGCAATGAAGTAGAAATGGGATCGGTAATGGAGGAGATGAAAGTGGAGATTTGTTCTGCTTGCCATCCGTTCTTTACCGGCAAGCAGAAGCTTATCGATTCAGCCGGTCGTATCGAGAAGTATAAACAGCGCTATGCCAAACATTTTGCCGCTGTAGAGAAGGGGAAATCTTAATTACAACAGTTCCTTTGTCGGTTTTCATTTCCGACGGCAGAGATATTCGTGTCCCACTCACTATACGGTCCACAACGATGCTTGACATGGTTGTGGACCTTTTTATTTTACTCTCTTATTCTTCTGGTTGAACGCTATGTTTGAAAAATTTGCTGATCTTGAAGATAAAATATCTCACCTGGAAGGCAGGTTAACCGATCCTCAGCTGGTTAAAGATCAGAAGGAATATCAGAAAGTTGTTCGGGAACACTCCAATCTTATTAAACTAAACAAAAAATATCTGGAATATATCAAAGTTCAGGAAGAGATTAAAGAAAACAAACAGCTACTCCATGACGAAGAAGAAGATCCGGACATTAAAGAACTTGCTAAAGATGAACTTGAAGAACTGGCGGCCAAAGAAAAAAGGCTCGATCAGGAGATGAAGATCATCCTTCTTCCCAAAGACCCGAACGATGATAGAAACACTTTTTTGGAAATTCGGGCAGGTACGGGAGGGGACGAAGCTGCTCTTTTTACTGCCGATCTTTTCCGGATGTACAGTCGCTTTGCCGAGGACATGGGGTGGCGGATTGAAGTTATGAGTTCAAATCCATTAGGTATTGGCGGATTCAAGGAGATCATTGTCTTGATTACCGGGGAACAGGTCTACTCAAAACTTAAATACGAAAGTGGAGTACACCGGGTTCAACGAGTACCCGAGACGGAGACCCAGGGGCGGATTCATACCTCGGCCGTCACCGTTGCGATATTGCCTGAAGCCGATGAAGTCGATTTGAAAATCGACATGCATGAACTGAAATTTGATGTGTTTCGTTCTTCCGGGCCCGGCGGGCAGTCAGTGAATACCACCGACTCTGCCGTAAGGGTAACACATCTCCCCACGGGGATGGTGGTTATCTGTCAGGATGAAAAATCGCAGCATAAAAATAAGGCCAAAGCCTTGACAGTGCTCCGCGCCCGCCTTCTAGACAAACTGGAACTGGAACGCCATGATAAAATCTCCCAGAATAGAAAAAGTCAGATCGGCAGTGGTGATCGGAGTGAGCGGATTCGAACGTATAATTTTCCCCAGGGGCGAATGACAGACCATCGAATCAACCTCACCCTCTATAAGCTTGATGCAATAATGAGCGGGAAGCTGGAAGACGTTATCTATCCTCTCATTTCCCATGATCAGGCGGAAAAACTCAAAGATATCCAGTAAATGTATTGTAACTACCACGCATTCTTCAGTTGCTCCGTCAGCTGTAATATTTTATTTTGGCAATGAAATGCACCTGCAGGATCTCCTTTGTTTGGGACAGACAGAATTACAGCTCGCCGGAGTAACGGAGTACGAACTTGATGCACGGCTTCTTTTAGAATACTGTACGGGGAAAAAAAGAACGGAGATTTATCTTGATGGTTACAGCGAGGTTGCTCAGGAAGTTTTCGAGAGCTATCTGCTGCTTCTGGAGCGCCGCAGAAAAAGAGAACCTTTGGCCTATATACTTGGTGAACAGGAATTCTGGTCTCTGCCTTTTCTGGTGAACTCAGATGTGCTGATCCCTCGGCCGGAAACAGAATTTTTGCTTGACCGGGTTTTTGCTCTTACCGATCAGGAGAATTTTCAAAGAGGGCGTATTCTCGATCTGTGTTGTGGCAGCGGGGTCATTGCCACTGTGCTCGCCAAAGAAACCGGCAAGACAATTATTGCTTCGGATATCTCTTATAACGCTCTTCAGATAACAAGGAAAAATGCCCGGAGGCACTCTCTCGATTCGCAGGTGGTGCCAGTACAGGGGCATCTCCTTGCACCTTTTTGTGAGGCAGGAACATTTTCGCTGATCGTCTCGAACCCACCCTATATAAGTAGTTTCGATGTGGCCAATAGTCTACAGGCGGAAGTGGCAGAGTACGAACCGCATGTGGCCCTTGACGGAGGTGTAGAAGGGCTTGAATTGATACGACAGATTCGCGATATATTACCAATGGTTCTCTGTCCGGGCGGCCAGTGTTTTATCGAGATTGGTGCAGACCAGGGCGCTGAGACAAAAAAATTATTTTTAGAAGATGTTGCCGGTCGGATGTGTTTTCAACAGATTGAAATACTGGTAGATTATGCCGGACGTGACCGGGTCGTTCACGCCAGGCTGGGATAATGAAAGGAGCTCGTTGTAGACCATGGAAAAATTAATTATAGAAGGTGGCATACCACTGTGTGGTGAGGTGAAAATAAGCGGTGCAAAAAATGCAGCTTTGCCGCTTATGGCTGCTACATTACTCGCTCCCGGCAAACATACTTTGCGTAATATGCCCAATTTGCGAGATACTCGCACTTTTGTCCGACTTATGGAGAATTTTGGGGTGAAGAGTGAGAGAAGTGGGGATGTTTTGGTGCTGGATACCACCCATCTGAACCATACCGAGGCGCCATATGACCTGGTGAAGACAATGCGGGCGTCGGTGCTTGTACTGGGGCCGCTTATTGCCAGGTTTGGCAAAGCTAAGGTTTCCCTGCCGGGAGGTTGTGCGATTGGGGCAAGACCTATCAATTTTCATATTATGGGTCTGGAACGTCTCGGGGTGACCTGCACCCTGGAGGGAGGCTATGTTGATGCCAGAATAGACGGATCTTTACGTGGCAATGTCATTTACTTTGATGTTCCTTCTGTTACCGGTACCGAGAATCTTCTCATGGCAGCCGTCCTGGCTGAAGGCACCACGGTTTTAAAAAATGCCGCACGAGAGCCGGAGATCGGTAATCTTATCGATATGCTCACCGGTATGGGGGCAAAGATTGAGGGAAAAGATACCGACAAGCTGATAATTCATGGCGTTAAAAATCTTGCTCCTGCCGATTGTACAATAATTCCGGACCGAATTGAGACGGGGACCTATCTTATTGCCATCGCGGCGACCGGAGGGACCGGTACGGTGACCAATTGCAATCCTGTCCATCTCCCTTCACTTCTGGAAAAGCTTCGGGCTGTCGGTCTGATAATTACTGAAACCGATACAACCATTACTGTTGGCTGGCCTGAAACGGGCGATAATCAACGAGTGATCGGCAATGTTGATATAAAGACAATGCCCTATCCGGGATATCCAACAGACTTGCAGGCACAATTCATGGCGCTTATGACGCTGAGTTCCGATACATGCGTCATCAATGAGACTATTTTCGAGAACCGGTTCATGCATGTGGCCGAACTGCATCGTATGGGAGCACGAATCAGGGTAGATGGACACTTCGCTGTTGTAACCGGCAGGGGAAGAAACGGTATGACAGGTGCCCCGGTGATGGCTACCGATCTTCGTGCCAGTTCTTCACTGGTTATCGCTGGCCTTGCGGCCTCGGGTCGAACAGAAATTTCTCGTATTTATCATTTGGAACGAGGCTATGAGAACCTTGTTGACAAACTTACCGGGTTAGGAGCAAGAGTCTGGAAAGAACAGGAATAAAAAATGCGGGACAAACTGACTGCTTTGCTAGGATTTATCAAAAAGCATAAAGAAAGGTTTGCTCTTGTGGGAATGGGAATCGCTTTTGTCATTTTCATAGGAGGTGGCATGTATTTGCAGGATTCTAGACATCAGGAGAAAGAACTTCAGCCCATTGATGCACCAGTGAGTGTGGATTTGAAAACCGACACACAGGAAGAAGGGAACAAGGAGGAGGTCAAATCGTCCGCTGCAACAACTGGAACCTATTATCTCAAACCGTCTCCCGACGAACTCCTGCAACAGCTGCTCTCGATGGAACATTTGAAACCGGAAGTCATTGATGAAAAGATTTCTCAGCTACCGGTCCTGTGGCCGACATACTTTTTCACCATTCGGGAAAACGATGATGGCCGAAAGAGTATTGTTCTGGATGTGGCGGAAAATGGTTTTGGGGTGGTTATTGAAAGTGAGATTGATCCCGGTCTTTCCTTAAAACTTCAGGAACTGACAGCAGGCCAGAAAGTGTGGATTGGTGGCAAGGTCCTGGCAGTCGATCCAGCTGGAACCGGCAGGATTTATCTCAAGAGCGATCAGTTCAGAATCGGCGATGAAGGACCTTTTCTGCAGGTTCCTCCGCAAAAGAAACAGTGAGCTCATTATTGTAAAAACGTAATGAAGTTAGCTCATTTCAATACACAATCCTATTGTGGCAAAGGTAGTTGAAGCGCGAATATTGCCCCCCCTGAGACACCATTTCTCACGGTAAGAGTACCGTGATGTTCCTCTATCGTCTGTTTAACGATTGCCAGTCCTAATCCGGTTCCGTCTGCTCGAGTGGTAAAAAATGGTTCGAATATCTGTTCTCTTTTGCTTTCATCAAGTCCTGGTCCGTTATCCTGAATTATAATCCTAATTGCCTCCTGGTCGTCTGCTGTTTTTACTTCATGGGCGGTGATAATGATACGTTCTTCTCCCGCGGGACAAAAAGCCAAACCATTTTGAATAATATGGTTGAGTACTGTAAACATTTGTTTTTCATCCGCCCAAATATCAACAGTTCCCTTGAAATCTTGAACTATCTGTGCCGAAGTGGGCCAGGCAGGATCTGCTCGCAAGACCTGCATGACTTCATCAAGACAGCTGCGCAGTGAAAACCAGTTACAATGGCAATGCTCCGGTCGTGAAAACCGTAAAAAATCGGCAATGGTTGTAATCAACCGGTTGGATTCCCTCTGTATGATATTAGTGAGTTCAAAATTCGCGTAACTTTTTGCCCCCTCAGATGAAAATTCTTTCGCTAAAACCTGAGCCGAACCGGATATGGCGGTGAGGGGATTGCGAAAATCATGGGCAATACTGGCACTCATCATTCCTATTGCTGCCAGTTTCTCTGTTTGTCGAACCTGCTGTTCCAGCTTTTCTATCTCACTGATATCCCTGAGGGTGATAATCTTATGCGGTGGCTCTCCACTCTGCTGGTCTTTCTCGGTCCCCTGGATGACCATATGCGCATAACCTATGCGCACCGTACTGCCGTCATCTTTCTGAAAATCGGTTGTCAGTCTGTGATTTTCTTTTGTCAACTCGATGCGTGGAAAAACAGTAGCTAATTTTTTCCCGATAAGAGTCTGTGACCTGTTGTTTCCGCCGATGATTTTTTCGACGGCGGCATTGGCCGAGGTGATCATTCCCTGTCCGTCAATAGTGACAATCCCGGTGGATATATTGTCAAATATCTGCTTGTAGAGAATGGCCAGGCGATCGAAATTTTTCAGGGAATCACTCAGCGCATTCTCGGTTTTCTGAAGACGCTTGCTGAACAGGGCGCTTAAGATTGCGGCCAGGAAAAATGTCAGGCCATGTACTGAAAAACTGTTGAGGATCGCAGAGGGAGAGGCCGTTGAATGCTGCACATATTCAATGAGATAAGGAGGGTATAAACCATGTCTCTCGAGAAAAAGAATACATCCGAATAAAAGAGTGGCGGCAGCTGCTGCAACCAGCCCGCCTTTTCTTGGCAAGATAAGCCCTCCAGCCACTATAGGGAAAAAGAAAACAGAGCTGAAAATAGAGCTCGAAGAACCGGAAAAAAAGACCAGCAGCGCGGCGAAAAAGGTATCGATAAGGGTCTGGATAAAGCCGAACTTGCGCAAATTTATTTCATAAATAAGGAGGATGAAAGCCGAAGCAATTGTCGTCAGATACACTATTAGCAAAAGCAGGATAAACACATTCGAAGGAAGAACGATGACGTCTATCTGGGTGCTCGAAAAAACATAACTGACGGCCAGGAGCAGGGTATATAAAATTATTCGCAGCAGGAGCATCCAGAGGAGCTGGTTTCTGAGCAGCTGATCGGTATTGATAGTGTTCTTGGCGCGGTCTAATAGAGTGGAAAAATCCATAGGAATCAGCTTAAACCATATTTTTTTACTTTATAGCGCAGGGAGCGAAAACTAATCTGCAGCATTTCTGCTGCCTTCATCTTCGAATTGTTGGTTCTTGTGAGAGTATGGGAAATAAGGCGTTTTTCAAGATTGGCGATGACTCGTTCGATACCGAGATCATAAAGCTCTTCTTCACTTTCGGCTGCCAGCATGAGAGAATTAGCGGAATGTACAGCACTTTCCTGTTGAGATTGTTGCATGCCGCTGGCAAACGATAAACTTTCCGGTAAAATAATGTTGGAATTTTCCAGAGCCACACCACGCTCGATTATATTCTCCAGTTCCCGGACATTCCCTGGAAAATTGTAATTCATCAGCACCTGCATGGCATACGAGGACATCTCTTGTATCTCCTTGCCCAGCCGGCGAGAATATTTCTTTAAAAAATGATCGACCAGAAGCGGGACATCGTCCTTTCTTTCCCTAAGCGATGGCACACGCAGCGGCACAACCGCCAGTCGGTAAAAGAGATCTTCCCTGAACCGGCCGGCTCTTATTTCATCCTCAAGAATTTTATTAGTGGCGGCAATGATGCGGACATTGATACTTTTTGTCCGTGTTCCGCCAACCGGTTTAATCTCTCTCTCCTGGAGTACACGCAAGAGTTTGGTCTGGATAATAGGCGTCAATTCGCCGATTTCATCAAGAAAGGCCGTTCCGTTATCCGCTTCGTTAAAAAGGCCGGATTTATCGTTAATGGCGCCGGTAAAGGACCCTTTCACATGGCCGAACAGTTCGCTTTCCATCAGGTCTTCAGGGATGGCACTGCAGGTGATAGGGACAAAGTTATGTGCGGCAACTTTGCTGTGATCATGGATTGCCTGGGCGACAAGTTCTTTTCCGGTTCCTGACTCGCCATAGATGAGAACATTGGCCGGAGTGGGAGCAACCCGCCTGATCATGTCAAATATTTTTAACATTTCCCGACTCTTGCCGATAATTTGGGGAAAGGTCGTACTGAGTTCCTGATTTTTTTGTGTGCTGAGGTTTTTATTGGTTGCCGACTCGATAACTGATTTAATTTCATCGACATTAAAGGGCTTACTGATATAGTCGAAAGCACCGTTTTTCATTGCCAGCACCGCGTCGTCAGGCGAGGCGAAGGCGGTAATCATAATCACTGGAAGTTCCGGCGAGTGCTCTTTGACTGTTTCCAGTAGTTCGATTCCTGTCATGCCCGGCATGCGGATATCACTGACGATGACATCAACTGAGTGTTTTTTGAGCGTGTCTAGAGCACGTGCACCACCGTCCGCCGTTGTCACCTGATGCCCTTCTTTTTCGAGAAGAATTTTCAGGAAATCACGCATGCTGCGTTCATCGTCAACAATTAATACTGAGGCCATGGCCACCTTTTTAAAATATGGAGGAAATGTAATTCAGGTGTTATGGCGGAGCTCATCTCTGCCAAATTATCAAAATCGATCTACAATCTGATAATATCTTAATTAGCAGCAAGAGACAAGCCGGGGATAGAAAAGTAACTATGGAATGTATATGTAGTTTCGAAAGATTGCCAAAATATATTGTGACAATCTTGTTAAGTCGAGCCTCAAGAGAGTACAGCACTGCTGGAAAAAGCATTCCTGTGCCGTAACCGGAGTGAGACGGCAGGCTGGAATGTGGTTTGTTTTTATTGTAAGTAGTCGCCTGCAATAGTCTTAGCTGCTTGGGTAAATAGTTTTTGCTGGACGATTTGCTGTGCAGTCTCGACTTCAATACGACCCTTTTTAAAGTCGTCCTGGAGTTGCTGCAGAATCACTGCGTCGTGAACAATTATGGCAGCTAAGGGTGCGTCCTGGGGCAATTCAGTCTGTGGTTCCAGGATTTGGCAGATTTCTTGAACCAGTGGTTCGCTCGCCCCGACCTTATGTAGAATTGATCGTGCATTCTCTAACCCTGTACCGTGGAGATAGACAGCGCAGAGGATGACCGCAAGATTTCCACCTTCTGCTTTGCCTATAGTTTCTGCGTGCCTGGCAGCACTCGTGGCTTTACGGATGCTTTTGAAATCAGTTTGGAAGAACCGTTTCGTAGCCACGGCGACTTTATCTTTCAAGAGATCTTCTCGTGATCCCATAAATTCTTCGGGCAGTGTTCCCATGCACTGTTCGGCAAACTGGCAATAGGAAGCACAACCGAAATCCATTTTTGGATTGACCAAGCGATGATCGCATTGTCCGCATTTTCTGGTGGTATCGTCTTTATAAAATTCTATAGCCGTACCACATTTTGGACAATTGACTTCAAATATTGCATCATCTTTCCAGTATTTTGTATCTTGGCCTGGGCATTTCATAACAACTCTCCTTGAAATATTGTTGACGACTGCCGCGCTCTGGTACCAAAATTAAAAGCTTTTGATAGAATGAGTATAACTGTAAATAATGGAAATGCCATTGACATAGGTCAAGAAACGTTTTTTATGCAAAAGAAAAGGAAATATAGCTGAAACTGTATTTCCCTTTCGGCAAAAAGAGGAGGCAGAAATCATATGACGGGACACTGTTCTTCCATCAGTTTCTGAATTGCTGCGACAGAGAGAGAATCATCAGGCAATTCGAGCAGGGACCGACGTTCCATGTCGAATTCGAGCAGTGCCGGATCACTCGGGATGATTCCGGCAATAGGCAGACCTATTTCTGCTACCTCGGCGAGGAAAGCATCACTGAGCTTTTCCGGGCCCCGTGTGACGATAATTGCAATATTCTTGACATTGAGCTTGAGGCCCTGGAGCATGTCGTTAATTCTCCGGACAGCTCGTAAGCCACGCAGCGAGTAGTCGGTAACGAGATACAGCATATCCACCTCGCCGCTGGTTCGTCGGCTCAGGTGCTCCATACCGGCTTCGTTGTCAACAACCATATATTTATAATGTGCACTCAGTTTGTCCGTGAAGTTATTAAGGATGTTATTGACCATACAATAGCAGCCCTGTCCTTCCTGCCGCCCCATAACCAGAAGATCGAAGGTAGGTTTTTCGATGAGTGCCTGCTCTATCAGAAGTTCAAGGTAGTTTATCTTATCCATTCCGGAAGGAATTCCTTGCGGGTCTCTCATGTAGTTTTCACGAATATCACCAATAGTACTGGGAACTTCCAGTCCCATCGTTTCACCCAGATTGCTGTTCGGGTCGGCGTCTACGGCGAGAATCGGTGATCTCCCTGTCGCGCCCAGGTAACGAATGACGAGTGATGCAACTGTGGTTTTGCCGACGCCGCCTTTTCCGGCAAACGCTATAATCTTGCTCATACGAATCTCCAGATAAAAGTACCAAGCAAATACAAAAATTTACTCGCATTTTGCCACATTTGGAATTTATTTTAACTCGTGGTTAATAGTAAACATTTTCAGAGAAAAAAAAAGAAAAAACCACCTCATCTCGATACAGATCAGAGAGGTGGTTTGACATAGAGACAGCTCATGGAGAAGGTGGTTCGTCAGGCAGCAGTCGCAGCTTTTTTCTTTGCTTTTTTCTTTTCTTCTACCGGAGGACCGAGAAGAGATTTTAAGCGTTCTATATCCTCAGCTTCTATAGTGCTGTTTTGATCGATTCCCAAGAGTTGCTCCTCAATGCCAAGACAGAGACCAAGAAGCTGTGGGTAGAGGAGTACCGGCAGGAGTTTACCGGCCTGCTTGGCGTCATGGATATTTTTCTGGGTTGTGTCGAATTGCAGGTGGCAGTAGGAGCAGACGGGGATAATATAATTGGCGCCGGCAGCCTCTGCACCCGAAATTTTCTCTTGCAGCAGCTTGTGTGAGAGGTCGGTGTTGATGCCGGCCAGGGCAGCTCCGCAACATTCTAGTTTACCACGCCAGTCAAGGCTGGTAACTCCGGTTAGCTGTACAAGTTCGTCGGTTATCCGTGGGACGAAAGAGTCATCAAAGGTAGTGATTTCTCGTGGCCGCAGAATATGACACCCGTGAATGACCGAGATATTCAGGTCCTTGATTCGATTGACCAGTGCACTTTTGATTTTTTCGATCCCGATATCTTCATAGAGTACTGTTAAAAAATGTTTTATCTGTACCTTGCCAGTGTACTGTAATGACTCTTTCTTAAGAAAGCCGTTCATTTCATCTTTGAGCCGGCTATTATCGGCCATGACACTTTTGGCTTTCTGCAGACTGGCAAAACAACAGTTGCAGATTACAGCTATATCGAGGTCCATTTTTTCGGCAATAGCCATATTCCGGACAGAAGGCAGGAGATATGCCTTTTCATCGACATTACGCGCAGGATAACCGCAACAGTTGAAGTCCGGGACGACTTCTAATTCGATGCCGAATTTATTCAGTACGGCTTCGGTGGATGTTGCATACTGTTTGATACGAATAGGGATGTTGCACCCTTGAAAAAATGCGTATTTCATGAGCTCGCTGCAGCCTCCATTTTGTTGATGGCACTGTTTTTGAGATTATAAAAAATATCACAAAGTTGGACTTGGTTTGGACAATGTTCCTGACAGAGATAACAGGTGGAACAACTCCAGATCATTTGCGCTCCCATGGCTAGATCAACCTTGCCAATACCCAGGCTGAACATGATCTGATGGGGCAACATACCCAGAGCCTCCGTCGGATTGTCATAGCTTCTAACCACCGGGCAGACATTGGTGCAGCGCTGGCATGAGTAGCAACTTTTATAGCTGTTGTTAGCAACGCCAGTTGTTTTTCCGAGAGTGAGCGGAGAAGAAAGATCTGCCAGATGCTGAAAGTTCTTTTTAAAGAGATCTGTGACTTTTTTCAGTGCCTTAATGTGGTCGTCGACAAAATTTTGGGCAAGAGCAAGGGGAAAGGAAAAATGACTGAGCATTGTCGTCTCGGGAGTACCGGACTCAAGCAGGCTGTAACGTGCACTGACAAACAGTTGTTTCAGATTGATACCTGACGGGCAGACAGTGGTGCAGCGATCACAGCTGGTGCAGACATAGAGACCTTGCTGCATGCGTTTTATTATCGCGGGATCGTGCTCTTTACCTGCCGCAAATTTTTTAAGGTACTGAACTTTTTCAGACGGCAGAATGAAATCATTCTGAAATGTCTCATAAAACATGCCCGACGAACATTCTATGGAGCAGGTGCCACAATGGGTACAGGCTGATAACCCAACCATTTGTGCGTTGAGTACATTGGCCGGCTCGTTTATTTCATCACCAGTGACTCTTTTAGTGATAAGGCTAACAGGGGCGGCAATAATATGGAACATTTTGCTGAACGGCAGCCAGGCCAAAAAAGACAGGCAGGCAACAATATGCAGATACCAGAGTATCGTTACCCAATTGAAATCACCAACTATAGCAGCAAACGGCCGGCTGACTGTAGCCACGGCAAAGCTGGCGAAAGCAGTTCTATTTGAGGCGTGGCAAGTGATGCAGCTGTCAGCGTTAACCTCACGTCCAAGGGCGACCAGTTCTGCGTCGATTGGTTTTGCAATATTTGGTGATACTACGCCGTTTTCCTGGACCCAGAATGCTTCGAGGGCTTTTCCTTCTTCTTCATCCAGCGAGGCATATTCATCCACCATGTTCTGGTACATGGTGAAAGACGACATTTTAGCACCTGAGAGCAAAATGCCCGAGACAATAATGCCCCCGACAAAAACAAGAGCGGCCCAGTCACTGGCAGAAGTTCGCAGTCGCTGAGGTTTAAGAGAGATCCTTCGGACAATGGCAATACCTATCCCGATGAGTACCATCACTCCGAAAAGATCTCGCAAGAAAAGAAAAGGATTGAGCGTCGAGTAGTAATCAGTAAAGAGGGACTCTGATACAATCGAATCGAGGGAGTGCATGAAAAAGAGCAGGATAAAACCAACGAAAATAAGCGTATGCGCTGTCCATCGGAGATAGCTCTTGTCAAAAATCCGTTTTTGAAAGAGTAAATCGACCAAGATCGATTTCAGGATGAGAAAAATTCTTGAACTAAAAATTGTTCCGAGTATTCCCCTTGTTGCCGCACCTATTCTCCCGCCGATACCAAGAGCAGGAGTGGGGCCGGATTCGGAGGGGCGTATGCCTTGGGAGAACCAGACTATTAATCTGATAACCAAACCAACCAGACAGATACTGACAGATAAACCCAATAGTATATTTAGTATATTAGAATTCATGGCGCAATCTCTATACCCTCGTCTTTTTCCCGGAATTGGAATTGTTTAATAGTTTATCAATGTGCGGGTATCAAATTTCAGGAACTTGATTTGATTAATCGCAAATGATACTCGTCGCCTCCTTCTTCGCACCACTTTCAAGCATATATTGCTTGTGAGGTGGTGTTGTATGTATAGTTATCTGCCGTTACGATGCAGTGCATTATACAGAATATACTGTTTTTTATGAAACGAGTCGAGTAGTGATTCACACGAATATAAAAAAAAATGATCATGAGTATCTGCGATTGCTTAATTATATGGATGGGATATTGTCTAATACCCATTGAAGGTAAAGAGTAGAGTGCTCGTTTGAGGAGTGGGCCTTGCAAGAGTTGTGAGATTGTCTTGAATACGTTCATTCAGCCGATTGACATAAATTGAAACTTGTCTGCAACTAATTCTTCCGGCAGTTCCAGAAGGATGGTCGTCCCCTCAGGGCCAGTCTGTTTAACGGATATCCTCCCGTGATTTTCTTCCAGAATACCATAAGCCATGCTCAGTCCGAGTCCGGTCCCTTTACCGATTTCCTTGGTGGTAAAAAACGGGTCAAATACTTTCGCCAGGTTTTCCTGGGGGATACCGCTGCCGGTATCAATAACCTCAATATAGGCTCTGCCAACTTCACGGTCCCGATAAGTCCTAAGAGTAAGAGTTCCATTGCCTTCCATGGCATCAATGGCGTTGATTGTCAGATTGATGAGGACCTGGCACAGTTGGTTCTTATCGGCATTGATGAGGGTCTGGCAGTCGTCGAGGTCTTTGATAATGTTTATGTTCATAAAAAGTTTTTGGTCGCGGATCAGGCGCAGACTTTCGCTGATAAGATTGTTCAGGTAGAAGATGTTTTTTGCCGGACGGGTCTGACGACTGTAGGCGAGGAGGTTTTTGACTATATCCTTGCATCGTTCAGCATCTTCCAGGATATAGTCGAGGTTGCTGGTCAGAGGATTTTTTTCTTCCATTTTTTCCCGCATCAGATTGCCGTAGAGCAGGATACTGGTCAGTGGGTTGTTGATTTCGTGGGCCACTCCTGCTGCCAACCGGCCAAGAGATGCCAGTTTTTCCGCCTGGAAAAGTTGATTTTCCGTTTCCTCGAGTTTTTTCTGGACGGCCTGTTTTTCTCGAAGATCATTAAATATTGCCGCGGAAGCTGCCTCATTCCCATCTTCATAAATAATAGCAGCGGTCATCTCGACCGGAATCAACTCGCTTTTTCTGTTGAGGACATTGACTTGTGTGCTGGGAAGCTTGCCCGCTTCCCCTATATTTTTTGCACGAAGTTTTTTCATAATTTCTCGGGCGGTTCCAGCTGGATAAAAATCCTCAATATTGAGTAAATTCGCTTCTTGGACCGAGTACCCAAAAAGATTTTCCGCCGCTTTATTCATCAGGATGATTTCACCTTTACGATCTGCGGCCATAATGGCATTAACCGAACTCTGTAAAACCTTATCGATCAGTTCCCGGACGTCGCTGTATTTTTTCTCCAGGTGTTTAATTTTGGTGATATCGCGAAGACTCTCAATGACATATTTAACCTCCCCGTTGCTGCCTAAAATAGGGGCAAAGACCCTTTCTTCCCAGATAATTTCGCCGTCCTTTGTAACATTTTTATGGACAATAGACTGATTCTCATTTTTTTCTAACACCCGCTGAAGAGGGCATTCGGCTTGTGAACAGGAGAGATGTTTCAGCGATTTGTCTTCAGAAAAAATATCTTTGCAGGTCCTGCCGACGATTTGCTTACTTGTCGTTTCGTTTCGTTCATAAAATTTTGTGTTGGCAGCAATTATGGTACTGTCGGTATTTAAAATGAGGGTTGGAAAAGACAGAGCATCGAAGACCCGGAGTCGCCAGTCAATTTCACTTATGTCAAAATCATTAGCTTCTTTCATTGG
>CBDTUM010000066.1:0-21805 GCA_965363495.1 uncultured Desulfopila sp. | reverse complement strand
GTTACAATTTATATGCCAATAACAAGAAATATTATTAGATCTCGTGCTGAGGCCAGACAAGATGCATAAAACATCTTGGAGGGAGGTAATCGAATTGCAACTTTGTAAGAATCTCTCCATTAAACAACAAAAATGTTATTTTTCTGAACACTATTAACCAAAAGAACAGAGCAAGACATCGTTTTGATAAGAAGAGTCATCTTTGGTTGGAACAATGCTTTTGCAAGAGCAAGCTTGACATGCAACTCCTGCCGTTTGGCAAACAAGTAGGAGTGCTGTACGTTTTTCAATGCAGGAGATCATTGATTATCTGGTGATATTTCTTTTCAATGACGTGTCTTTTCTTTTTCAGGGTATTGGTAAGTTCTTCCCCGAGCTTAAATTCCTTGTCGAGAAAAATAATACCCTGAAGTTTTTCATAAGGCTTAAATCCCTGTTTGGGACGCAAAATACGGTTGATATCGTTGCGAATATGATCGAGAACCTTTACATCGGTGAGTAATTCTGCGGTCTCCTGCCTGAGCCCACTCATCTTTTTCGCCACATACTCCTTCAACTCCTCCATATTGGGAACAAGAAGAGCACCAAGGGCTTTTTTGTCATGCCCAACCAGGATTGCTTCCTGGATAAAAGGGAACATGGTCAGGACATTTTCTATTTTGGTCGGATCAATATTTTCGCCGCTGGACAAGACAATTATCTCTTTCGCCCGACCGGTTATCATAAGCTCGCCGTTAATCGTCATCTTGCCAAGATCACCAGTCTTGAAAAAGCCGTCCGAGGTAAATGATTTGCGATTTTCTTCCTCATTACGATAATACCCTTTGGTCACCTGGGCACCGCGTACCTCAATTGTGCCCTCCTCACCAGCCGGCAATACGCTCCCTTCTTCTGAAACCACGCGGAGTTCTGTCCGAGAGACGGGCGGACCAACGGTACCGTAGGTCCTGCAGGTAATGCCTCGTCCGGCTATTGCGGGTGAACATTCAGTCATACCATAGGCATTGACAATACGTATGCCCACAGCATCGATCCACTCTTCCAGATAGGTTGCGAGGGTACCGCCAGCGCTGATGGCCAGACGCAGGCGACCGCCAAAACGTTGTCTGACCATAGCCAGTTTCTTATTGGCCAGTAAGTAGAAAGGAAACAGCAACGCCATTTTCACTGACGCGATCATTTTTTCTGCATACTTTATTATCCGCCCACCCGAATGAAAAACCGGCATTCTGCCAAGAGCCTTCCGCTTGTTACGCCGATAGGCAGAAGAGGTCCAAACCATCCACTGAAAAAGATGGTTGGCAATTGCCCCTTTTTTTTTAACCGCCACCTGTACCTTTGTATAGAGGGACTCCCAGACTCGAGGGACAGTTGCCACCAGGGTTGGTTTATATTTTTCCAAATCCTGCGAAAATGTCTTGATCGAGGAATAGACAAGGGTAGTGCCCCTGGCTAGAGCCACATACTCTGCGGTCCGTTCAAAGATATGCCAACTCGGTAAAATAGACAGCCAATTGTCTTTTTCACTCAACTGAATGACCTCCGGCACTACCTGCACATTATGCATGATATTGCCATGGGAGAGCATCACCCCTTTTGGCGTACCTGTCGTCCCCGAGGTATATATGATTGTCAACAAATCTTCGGGGATAATTTTCTCGCCCACTGCCAGGAATTGGTCGATATCTTTTTGCGTGTAATGTCGATTGCTGAGCAGGTCGCTGTAGGAGAAAACATTGCTGAACAGGGTATGCGTCGCCGGGCCTGCCATGACAAAGATTGAGCGTAACTGCCGGCAACTCGTTATAAAATCAGTGTGACGTTCAAGAAGTTTCTCGTTTTCGGCCACAAGATAACAACTCTCTGAATGTTCGACGATGAATTCAAGCTCCTGCGTCGGGGTATCAGAGCCCCTTGGAACATTGACTCCGCCAAAAGACATCAGCGCCAGATCCGTCACAATCCAGGCATAACGATTGTCCGACAGGAGCATAACTTTGTCGCCATGGCTCACCCCCCGACGTCGAAAGGCCTTGGCAAGAAGGAGGACGTCTTCAAACAGCTTGCGGTACGAGACCCGGTGTTCTTCGTCACCTACATTATAGACATAGGCATCGTTTGTGCTGTATTGCCGGACACTGTTAATAAGAAAAGTAAAAAGTGTGTCCAGAGAAGGATAGATGGGCAGAGCAACTGGATCAAAAGCCGATTTTTCAATCATGCTTTTTTCCCCAGTGCACGCCAATGGTTCCACACATAAATTTCTTATAGCCTATCTGGATAAATCCAGCATCGGAGAACAGTTGCGCGAGTTGTTCCGCAGTGTAAAAATCCATGGTTGATCCGGTAAGATACGAATACGCCGCCTTGTCGCGAGCAATGAATCTCCCCATAACGGGTATCCCGTGCTGCAGATAAAATCGCACAAATGGTGAAAGCATGTTTTTAACCGGCGGCGTGGTATCCAGGCAGACCACCTTGCCTCCGGGTTTGAGCACCCTGCGCACTTCTCGCAATACCCTCAGCGCATCATCCACATTCCTGAGCAAATAGCCGAAGGTCACCGATTGAAAAACAGCATCGCCAAAGGGCAGCATATTGGCATCGCATGCATGCCAGCTTATCTGTTGTTTCTTGGCAAACCTTTTTTTTGCTTCTTTCAGCATATTGAGGGAGAAATCCCCTCCCACCACTCTTGCTCTTGGATAGGTCTGAGTCATCAAGGCACCGATGTCGCCGGTTCCGGTGGCTAGATCAAGGGTCAGCCCCGCACCTGGATCACCTGCCATTTTAACGACAAATCGCCGCCATTTCTGATCCTGGCCCATAGTCATTACTCGGTTCATGAGATCATAACGACCGGCAATGGCATCAAACATCTTCTGTACCCCGGGCTCCTTACTCAACCGTCTGCCTCCATATAATTACTCCATTCATGACCGATATTATCAGCAAGGCGCAGAACCTGGTGTTCTGGGAAAAGCGATAACCTCGCGAATATTGGCCATACCGGTGACAAACTGAACCAGGCGCTCAAAGCCAAGGCCAAATCCCGAATGCGGCACAGAGCCGTACCGACGAAGATCCATATACCAGGCGTAGTCAGCGAGTTCGATCCCCGCCTCGATCATCCGGGCCTTGAGGACATCGTAGCGTTCTTCGCGTTGACTGCCTCCGACAATCTCGCCGATTCCCGGCACCAGAATATCCATAGCCGCCACCGTTTTTTGGTCATCGTTGACCCGCATGTAGAAGGGTTTGATCGACGCCGGATAGTCGGTTACGGTAAGGGGGCATTGAAAGACCTCTTCCGACAGATACCGTTCATGTTCGGATTGCAGATCAAGCCCCCAGCTCACCGGGTAGGCAAAATCTTTTTTTGCCTTTTGCAACCTCTCCACCGCCTCAGTATACGTAATATGAGCAAACTCTTTATCGACGACTCCCCCTAGTTTTTGTAACAGCCCTTTTTCAATAAATTTATCAAACAGCTGCATATCCTCGGGGCAGTTGATCATGGCATCATGTAACAGGTGTTTGAGCAACTCGACCGCAATCGCCATATTAGCCTGCAGGTCGCAAAAGGCCATTTCCGGCTCAACCATCCAGAACTCGGACAGATGTCGTGAGGTATTGGAATTTTCCGCCCGGAAAGTAGGCCCGAAGGTGTATACATCGCCCAGCGCCAGAGCATAAACTTCAGCCTGTAGCTGGCCACTGACGGTAAGTCCCGCGGATCGACCGAAGAAGTGTTCTGCCTTGTTCTTTTCCTGTCCGGTGGTGACCATAAACATTTCGCCGGCGCCTTCGCAGTCGCTGGTCGTGATGATGGGGGTATGCACCTGGACAAAATCTCGATCCTGAAAGAATTGATGCACTGCATAGGCAAGCCGCGAGCGAACACGACTTACCGCCCCCAGAGCATTGGTTCTTGGTCTCAGATGCGTCAGTTCACGTAAGAATTCAAAAGAATGCCGCTTTTTCTGGAGAGGATAGGTTTCCGAGTCAGCTTCGCCGATGACTGTGAATCGGGTGGCATGTACTTCAACCTCTTGCCCCTTGGCAGGTGATTTTTGCAGAACTCCCTCGACCATAACACTGGAACCAGTCGATACCTGTTTGATTTCCGATGTATAATTAGCCAATTTTTCTTCGGCGAGCACCTGCAGATTGGCCAGGCATGAACCATCATTTATCTCAATAAACGAAAAGCTGCCGGTATCTCTTTTAGTCTTTACCCAACCAGCAAGAGCAACAGACTGGCCCACCGACTTTTCCCTTAGAATATTTTTAATACGTGTCTTCATTTTTTCCACCAGACTCGTTGTTCTTTCCGGAATAATAGACGGCCATCTCGCCTTTGCCCGGCAACTTTTCCAGCTCGACGCCAGAAAGTTCCGCCATGTGTTGTGCGGCAACCGCACACTTGATGGTCAGGAGAAAAAAGATATCCCGGTCCACCTCGGATAAACTCTCGAAATTACCCTGTCCTTTGGCTATCACCACGTCGGCCGATTTAAAATACTCAAGGAACTGCGGCGAACAATTATCCAACTCCGTACCGGGATATCTGCCGCCGTTAGTGATAATCCGCCCATATTTATCTAACCCGGCTTCGAGGGCATCTTCAACCAGGGCGTCGTTGATGATCGGTCCATCCTTTACGGCGATAGTAAGAGCAAAACCACGACGCTCTAGATATTCGAGCAAGAGTGCGTCATAGACTATTTCTCCGCAGTTATCGGTCAGATAGAGAATTGTACTCCCTTTGGTCAGTCGGTCAAGAGCATCCGAGAGCACATCAAAGTGGTCAACTGCCAGGCTCGCCGAACGGCTGCGTGTCAGTGCCGCATCAACATCAAAGGTTTCGAAGGCGCCATAGTCGATGATATTTCCAGCAATCGCAAAACGTACCGCTGACAACAGTTCCTGTTCCATGCCCTGTATCTCTTGACGCAGAGTAGGGACAATCTGCAGCGCCTGCTGATTACTCTCTCTTTTTTTATGATAATAGGGATCCTCACAGCCGGTGAGCTCGGCTATCTTACTATACACAGAAAGCGCATTGGCCGGAGGACTCTGCAGCGGGTCCATTTCAGCTATAACCCGAGAAACCGCTTGCAGAATATCCATTTGCTGGTCATGTGAGCAGTGAGTAAGCCGGACAGTCCGCAGTGTTTGCCGGAGTAAACAGGGGAGACATTCTCCATGAATCTTCATAATAAATAATCTTTCCGTACATTTGCCAGCGCTGCAAACAGAGAATTCTTGGCCGCTGGTTCTTCTTGATATATCGTCTGCAAGAAATTACGCACCTTTTCCCGCCTGGTGTCGGCTGCCAGTGGACAGAGGCTTTCTACCACTTCAAGCTGCAGGCCGGCAGCAATCTCAGTCACTTCATATTTCTCAAGATATGCCATAGGTCGGACAATAGATAGGGTGCCGCCAAATAAATCTTGTTTGGGCACCATAGTCGAAATATTGCCGCTGTAGATGGCATTAAGCATGAAAGTTTCTATGAGATCGTCTTTATGGTGTCCCAGCGCAATTTTGTTATATCCTTTTGCACGAGCAATATCGAAGAGCTGGCTTCGTCTGTTTCTTGCACAGAGAAAACATGTTCTGTCCGCCTCATCGATGGACCATTCTTCTGCAATCTGCACATCCAGAGATACATTTTGCATTTGCCTGGCTATAGATTCACCTGGATCAACAGCACCTTCATGATTTTTCCAGAAGTCGTGCGCTACATAAACCACAGTAAGATCAAAATGAATTGGTGCCTTTTTTTGCCATATTTTTAGTACACAGGCAAGAGTTAAACTGTCGACGCCTCCGGAAACCCCAATCAGGACTCGATCACCTTCTGCAAACATCGAGTAATCATGCATTGCCTGACCAATTTTTCGGTTGTACCGGGCTGGCAGTCTATAGCCGTTTTTCATAGCGAAGAGAGATGAAAAAAGATGTGCAGGCGAAATCCAGTCAACAGAAGAAGCCGGGAAGTGAAAATGACAAAACCTGCGGCCGGTTATTACCCGGCCGCAGGTTTATACAATCAGACAGGTGGTGAGCTATTGGAGGTAGGGGCAACCTTTCAGCCGTTCTGTAATCCCCTGCTCCATGAGCTGCTCAACCGTGACCCATTTAAACCCCCTGCTTTTCGCTTTACCAAAGGAAAAAAGATTGGCGAGGACAGATTCTTGCTCTTCCCGAAAATCAGCCGACCAGAGGATATTACCATCTGTGGAATGTCGCAAGACCATATAGAAATCCACAGCTGCCGGGGCATCAGCAGAATACTCGGTCCCCTGACGCTGCCTATACTGACGAACAGTGGTCAGCAATACTCCATCGCAGTTCAGTTTTTGACCAAGTGCGGCAGCAGTCCCCGAGATACCACCGGAAATATCCGTCACGTAACTCGCCAGTTCATTTGCGCTCAGAATTCGTACCTTTGGGTTTCCCTGCAACAGGCGCTGCATAACATCACTTGCATATGCTGCTCCTTTTTCGAGAGCCTGGGCTTTTTCATAATCAATAGTTTCATCTTTATCGACAGAAGTACTTGCCGGCAGTACGGCAATGCAGGAAAGCGGCGCTAAGGGTGCCTGAGCCTGAAGGCTATCCTCTTTTGCTGACGGGGATGAACAGGCTGAAAGCAGAACAACAGCGCAACAATAAAAAAGAACAGATTTAATTAATTTTGCCACGAAAGCACCTGGAAGTTAGAAATATCGGGTTAGAAAACATCGAGTTTACGTACCGTACCACATTACCATATCTTTAACTGAGACTATCAGAGAGTGCCTTTGGAAGAGAGCACACCTTCCATCTTTATTCTGGTTGTCGCACTGTGCATCGCCCGAGCAAACCCTTTGAAAATAGCCTCAATAATATGATGGCCGTTTTCACCATGTAAGAGATCGATATGCACGGTGAAGCCAGCATGTTGGCACACTGCGCGAAAAAACTCCTTGGCAAGAGCCGTATCGAAGGTCCCTAGTTTCTGTTCATTGACATCAGCTTCGTAATGCAGAAACGGCCTGTTGGAAATGTCGATAACGACCCGCACCAGGGTTTCATCCATTGGCAGGTAGCAGCTACCATAGCGAGCAATGCCTCCTTTATCAGCAAGTGCTTTGGCTATAACCTGCCCAAGGCAGATACCAATATCTTCTACGGTATGATGATCGTCTACTTCGGTGTCGCCTTCAGCCATGACAGTAAGATCAAAGAAACCATGCACACTGAAAAGAGTAAGCATATGGTCTAAGAATGCTACTCCACTCTTGATTTCATTCTTACCAGAGCCATCAAGGTCTATCTGTATCTCAATCGCAGTCTCTGCGGTTTTCCTGACAATGGACCCCTTTCGTTCCGATCTTTTAGACTTGACTATATTTACCATTTTCATCCAGGTGTTTTAAGTTAAAATAGCGCTTTCCATCGAGAAAAACATGGTCTCTGCATACCGGGTACGAGGATAAGCATAAGGAATTCATGGGCATTAATGCAAATCTAGCAGAACATATACCCTATACTGACAAAACCATCTCTATTTTTCGTGACTTTTGGGAAGAAAATAATTACAATAGCTCACTTAACTCAATCAATTTTTTAATTGACACACAGTTACAGACCTTGTATAAACCACCGAAGTTTTGACACGTAAAAACTAACTGAGCGGGAATAACTCAGTGGTAGAGTGCAACCTTGCCAAGGTTGACGTCGCGAGTTCGAATCTCGTTTCCCGCTCCATTATAATGTGCAAAAGGTTCGACACTACTGTTCGGACCTTTTTTTATTAAATGATCGACCATTTGAGGCTTACAATGAAAACCTATCTTGCCCCAGTCAACGAAATCGACAAAAAGTGGTACCTTGTCGACGCAGAGAACAAGGTTCTGGGCCGTCTGGCATCAGAAATAGCCACTCGGTTGCGAGGTAAACACAAACCGACTTTTTCCTCTTTTATTGACAATGGTGATTTTATAGTCGTTACCAATGCTGAAAAAGTACAGCTTACCGGCAACAAACTTAACGACAAGAAATACTATCATCATACCGGCTGGATAGGTGGAATTAAAGAAGCATCTGCCAAAGAGCTGCTGGAAAAACATCCAACCGCTCTGCTTATCAAAGCTGTTAAGGGTATGCTGCCGAGAAACAAAATGGGTCGTGCTCAATTGAAAAAATTGAAGGTATATGCAGGACAAAATCATCCCCATGCAGCGCAACAACCTGCCAAATTAGATATTTAATCTTGGAGAATACAAAAATGGCTCAAGATCGCTTTTATGCCACAGGAAAAAGAAAGACGGCAGTAGCCAGAGTATGGCTTTCTCCCGGCACCGGAAAAATTATAGTCAATGAACTGGAAGCAGAGGCTTATTTTGGCCAGACTTTTAAAAGTCAGAAAATTGTCAAACCTTTCAAAGTCACCGAAACGTTGGAGCAGTTCGATGTCATTGCCACTCTGCGTGGTGGTGGAAAATCTGCCCAGGTAGATGCATTATCCCACGGCATCTCCAAGGCGCTCCTTGAATCCAATCCCGAAATAAGACTGCAGCTTAAACAATCCGGCCTGCTTACTCGTGACCCGCGTGAAAAAGAGCGGAAAAAATACGGCCAAAAAGGCGCCCGCGCCAAGTTCCAGTTTTCTAAACGTTAAGGCTTTACTCGAGACGTTTGTTATCTGGACAATGGATATGCGGCAGACAACTGCGATGTTCAAGTTAGTGACTTAGAAATAATTTTCTGGTGTTTTCTACAAGAAATTTATTTCGTGAAGAAACTTATCCCGCAAATATTTTTGGCGGGGGTTCGTTGTAAGGGAAATGACAGGTCAGCTGTCATTTCCCCTTTTTTGTTTAGATGGCCAGTAATCAAGATTTTTTTTTCGAGGAGAAAACCACCATGATTAATGTTGGTATTATAGGAGCTTCCGGATACACCGGTGCCGAACTTGCCAGAATACTCTGCAATCATCCCGAAGTGCGGATTACCGCTGCAACCTCACGACAATATGCAGGTCGTCCTCTCTCCGAAATTTTTCCCAGCCTACGTGATAAAGTCGACATAATCTGCGAGGATCTGTCCGTTGCAGAACTATGCACAAAGGCCGACTTCTTTTTTACCGCCGTTCCGCATAAAACCGCGATGGACCTGGTACCGGAATTGCTGACTGCAGGCAAGAAAGTTGTAGATTTATCGGCTGATTTCCGGCTACGTGACGTTTCCGTCTATGAAAAATGGTATCAAACTCATTCTTCGAGTCAATTACTTAAAGAGGCGGTTTATGGGCTACCGGAACTCTATCGCAGCGAAATAGCTGGTTGTAGCCTCGTTGCCAATCCCGGCTGCTATCCAACGTCAATTATCCTGGGGCTGGCTCCGCTGTTAAAAGCCGGCGCCATTGCAATTTCCACTATTATTGCCGACTCCAAATCCGGAACATCGGGTGCTGGCCGAGCTGCTCAGACAGGATCGCTGTTCTGTGAAGTACATGATGGTTTCAGGCCTTACAAAGTCGGTAGAGCCCATCGGCATACTCCAGAGATAGAGCAGGAACTCACTGTCCTTGCGAAAGAACAAATACACATCTCGTTTACGCCTCATCTTCTTCCCATAACAAGAGGCATATTGAGTACCGTCTACGCATCGCTGACCCCCGGCTTTACTCGTCAGAAAATTGAGACCCTCTATCACAACCTGTACCAAAACGAACCCTTTATCCGCCTCCTTGCAGAGGATTCTTTTCCGGCGACACAGTATGTCCGGGGGAGCAACTTCTGCGACATTTCTTATAAGATTGACCCGGTGACCAACAGGATTATCGTAATGTCGGCAATCGATAATATTGTCAAAGGTGCCTCCGGTCAGGCGGTACAGAATATGAATATCATGTACGGTTTTTCCGAAACTGCCGGGCTAAACACAGCTCCGCTTTTTCCTTAAAAATTACGCTGTCCCATAGTTCCTTTACCAATGTCTCCTCTCCCGCAAAATATCAAACTGCTTATCAGTTATGATGGTACGGAATTCAGCGGTTGGCAGCGCCAGCTTCACGACCGAACAATCCAGGGCGAAATTGAGCGTTGCCTCAGCGTGATGACCCGGGAAGACATACATCTTCATGGCGCCGGCCGGACTGATGCCCGGGTCCATGCGGAAGGAATGGTGGCCCACTTTACAACCGGCAGGGCGATCTCCTGCCATGTTTTTTTACGTGGCCTGAATGCCATGTTGCCAGGTGCGATACGAATTTTAAACGCTGAGCTGGTCGACCAGGATTTTCATGCGCGCTTTTCTGCTAAAGGCAAACGTTACCAATATTTTCTTTACACCGGCTGTACCCACCCTCCTCATCTCCGATTATACACTGTGCACGTTACCGCAGAGCTTAATCTGACGGCAATACAAAATTGCCTGGCGCTGCTTCAAGGCACCCATGATTTTTCTTCATTTGAAAATAGCGGCTCAAGAGACAAAAACAATTGCTCAGGTCGCGGAGCAGTGCGGACAATTTATCAGGCAGAGCTCATCCAGCAACCACTATATACACTTATTTTTCAATTTACTGGCGACGGATTCCTGCGCAATATGATACGAAACATTGTGGGAACTCTTCTTGAGGTGGGTCGAGGAAAACTTTCTGTTGATGAATTCTCGGCAATTTTGCGGGCAAAAGATAGAACTAAGGCAGGTGTAACTGCGCCTGCCCATGGTTTGTTTTTAAAAGAAGTACTCTATGACGATCTTTTGTTTTAAAAGAAAAGGTACGACTATTTTTTCATAGCTGAATGCCTGGCGAGAAGTGACTGTAATTTCCAGGGTGAAGAGAGGCAAATTCTTGAATCATCACAAATTGTCATTACATCGCAAAAAGAAAGAAATTCAGCAAGGGCATCGCTTATTTCAGTATCTTTTCGTTGAATAATTTTAAGCTGTCTTTTCATATCCAACCCTTCAACTTTCAGCCCTTTCAACCACCCATTCTCCGCTTCACGACAAATACTAAGAGCAGAAAGACAGGTTATTCCAGCACCGGACTCGACCGCACGTTTAACCGCTTCTGGGTGTCCCATTTCCATGACAATATGAACATCTTCCATATATTTGCCGAAGCGTTCTCGGATTGTTGCAGCAGTCCCCGAATCACTTTCCCGCATGATCCATTTTTTGCCTTTAAGATCCGTTTCAATGTCAAATATTTCATTGTGCGCCAGTGGATCCGTTGGGCCACAGAGAACCACTAATTCGTCCTCAAACCATTGCCTCCACTCGATTTCTTCCCTTCCAGTAAGAGGACCTTCGACAAAGCCTACATCAACCTCCTTATCAAAAACCATCTTTTCAGCACACCTGGTATTGGAGACCAGCAGGTTCACATACACATTGGGATGTACTTTCTTAAAAGCACCAATAAGATACGGTAGGATGTAATTGCCAAGGGTGGTGCTGGCTACAATTTCAATTCTGCCGTCGAGCTTATCATTACGCTCCGACATGATAGTTTCTATATTACTTACCTGACCGGTAATATCTTTAGCAAGAGGAAGAAGGAACCTGCCTCGGGCATTAAGTAGAAGACTTCGACCATGTCTATCAAATAAAGAACCACCTAACTGATTTTCAAGTTCTGCCAAAGCCATACTCACCGCTGATTGAGTAACAAACAGCTTTTTACTGGCCTTAGTGACCTGGGCAGTTTCCGCAACAGCTATAAATATTTCCAATTGTCTTAGGGTGATAGACATATTTCCTCACTAAAATACAGATCACTTTTACTGATGGTTGTCATCTTAATTACTTAGGTCTCAAGGTGTCATAATAGCATCTTTGAGAAGTTTCACAAGTCTTTTTACATCAAGGATTTCCAATGAATAGAGGTCCAAAGAAGATCTGTAGAACAGCGGAAAGGAAATGAGTTTCTTATTGACACGTCTATAACAATTATTTAAGATAGGCCGCACATTGGAACAGCGGAAAATGTCCACCAATATGAGGTAACTTAATGGCATTGTATTAATTAAAAAAAATTAAGCAGACAAGGAATCAGTATGGAACAACAACTCACTGCGTTTCTGTATCCGGAGCAAGTCCTCTGGATAGCTGCATTCACCATTGGAGGTTTAACCTTCGCGCTGGGTCCAATTGCAATAGTATATCTTTTGATGCCACGTCAAACCAGGCAGATTAGCAACAAAGCCCTGCAGCATATCGAATGTGGCATGGATCCCATCGGCGACAGCTGGATTCGTTATGGAGTTGTATTTTATCTCTATGCCCTCATATTTCTCGCCTTCGACGTAGACGTTCTCTTCCTGTTTCCTGTGGCTATTGCATACAACGATGCGATGTTTGCATCTTCCATACGTGATTTTATCGAAATAGTCATATTTGTTGGAATATTATCACTCGCAGTAGTTTATGCATGGATTAAGGGAGTATTTAAGTGGGAACGCAAAACGTACCTTCGTCAGTAGTTCAATTCGCACCATTAGACCAACTACTTAATATCGGCAGGGCCAACTCTTTATGGCCCCTGACATTTGGTATCGCGTGCTGTGCCATCGAAATGATGGCAACTGGCTGTGCCAGGTTCGATATGTCCCGCTTTGGCGCTGAAGTCTTTCGCCCTTCAGCCAGACAAAGTGATGTCATGATCGTTGCTGGAACCGTGACCAAAAAAATGATGCCAGGCATCAAGACGCTCTACGATCAGATGCCCGAGCCTAAATGGGTCATGGCCCTTGGCAACTGTGCAATTTCTGGCGGCCCATTTGCCTTCGAAGGACAATATAGTATCGTTCTTGGCGCCGATAAGTTTCTGCCTGTCGATGTCTATGTTCCCGGTTGCCCACCCCGTCCTGAGGCACTCCTGCAGGGAATCATCGAACTTGAGCACCTCGTCTCCGACTGGGAGAGATGGAAAAACCCGGAGGCTGCAAAAGCTTAAATCTCTCTTCGAATCACCCATTCAGAACCGCAAATTTCTTGTTTTTTATAGTTCTTGGAGCAAAGTAAAATGATTTGTGAAAAAACAAAACTGGCTCTCCAAAAGCTTTTTCCAACGCCGGAACCACAAGACGTGCAGACAGAAGACTCAGGCGAGGAAAAAGATAAAAAAGTTCAGCAGGAACCACGCAAAAACGGCCTTGTCGAACGTAATTACGCCGTGCACGGTTATCATCTCGATGCCCAGGTGGCTCCTGATCAGTTACTGGAGGCGGTCACCATTGTCGATGAGGCAGAATTCTTTATTGAGAGTATAACTGGTGTCGACTGGATCAAAGACGACCAGCTCGAAGTAGTTTACGATTTTTGCAGATATGACTTTGATCTTTGCCGTGTGGTCATCAGGACCAGAGTTGATCGCAACAGCCCCGAAGTTCCGACGATTACCGGTATCTATGCCGGGGCCAACTGGCACGAGCGGGAAACCCATGAATTTTTTGGTATTAAATTTGCCGGACATCCGCACCTCGTCCCGCTCCTTCTTCCTGAAGACGCTGATTTTCATCCACTCTTAAAGGATTTCAAGGCATGAGTTCTCCTATAAAACTTCAACCGGACGAAACGTTCATCCTCAATGTAGGCCCCCAACATCCTGCGACCCATGGTGTGCTCCGGGTAAAAATGGAGATGAATGGGGAGTATATCGTCAATGCCGAAACCGTCATCGGCTATATTCACCGGATGCACGAGAAGATGGGAGAGATAAAAACCTATCCTCAGTACCTGATGAATCTGAGCCGCATGGATTATCTCGGTGCCCTCGGATATTCGCACGGTCATGTACTTTTGATCGAAAAAGCCTCGGGTATCGAGGTCCCGGAACGAGCTGAGTATATCCGGGCAATCATGGTGGAACTCAATCGCATCTCCTCGCACCTTTTCTGGTTCGGTGCCTTCGTTATGGATCTGGGTGGGTTCAGTCCGCTTATGTACGCCCTTCAGGACCGGGAACATATCCTCGATATGCTCGAAGCGGTGACCGGTTCTCGCCTGACCTATTGTTACTTCCGGTTTGGTGGTCTGTATAACGATATCGACGATGCTTTCATCTCGGCGGCCCGACGTTTTATTCCCCGCATGCGAAAATCTCTCAAAAAATATCATAGGCTGGTTACCGGTAACATTATTTTCCACAAAAGGCTGGAGGGTATTGCTCCTCTCACCCAGGAAATGTGTCGGAAATACGGTGCATCCAGTGCCGTTGCCAGGGGTTCTGGTATCAATTTTGATGTCCGGAAAAATGAGCCTTATTCGGTATACCCAGAATTTGATTTTGATGTACCGGTATTCCACGAGTGTGACTCCCTGGCCAGATACAATGTGCGAATGGAAGAGATTGAACAGTCACTAAGAATAATCGAGCAAGGATTGGACAAACTGCCCGACGGCCCAATCATGCCTGAGAAAAAACCGAAACTGATTAAACCGCCTGCCGGTGATTATTATCAGGCAGTTGAAACCGCCCGAGGCAGTTTTGGCATCAGGCTGGTCAGTGATGGTAGCAAGACCCCATATAGATTAAAGCTTCGATCACCAACCTACTCAAACATGCACTTATTTGATGAGGCATGCCGAGGTATGATGATAATGGATGCGCTCGCATTTATGGGAAGTCTTGATCTGGTCATTCCCGAGATAGACAGGTAAGAGGAAAGTCATCTATGAGCTTAACACTACTAAATGTCATTGTTGCTGTTGTTATAGCCATCGCCTTTGCGGCCCTCAATGCCGCCTATCTAGTCTGGGCTGAACGACGAGGTGCAGCACGGATTCAGCGTCGCCCCGGACCCAATATCAACGGTCCATTTGGTTTGCTGCAGCCGCCTCTTGACGGCATTAAACTGATGTGCAAGCAACTGATCATCCCCGGAGGCGCCGACAAGGTACTCTTTATCGCCGCTCCGGTCCTCGCCATGTTTCCAGCAATTATGAGTTTTGTGACCATTCCGTTCAGTGAGACCATCGTTGCCAAGAATATGAATGTCGGGGTCCTGATGATTTTTGCTTTCGCGTCAACGGGCAGTATGGCCCTGATCTTTGCCGGATGGAGTTCGCGAAACAAATACGCCATGATGTCTTCGGTGCGTGCGGTATCGCAGGCTGTCTCTTATGAGATCCCCATGCTCATTACCACCATTACCGTGGTTATGATCACCGGCTCCATGGATCTCATGGAGATTGTGCATCAACAAAGTGCCTCAATTTTACACTGGAACATCTTCCCTGTGCTGGGTAACTCTCATAACCTATTGATGCCCATGTCTTTTCTTATTTTTTTCACCTGTACTCTGGCAGAAACCAACCGGGCACCATTTGATCTAGGCGAGGCCGAAAGCGAACTGGTAGCCGGTTTTCATACCGAATATGGCTCTATGGGATTTGGCCTCTTCTTCATGGGTGAGTATGCCAATATCGTCATCGGCTCCTGCATGACCACAATTTTATTTTTAGGTGGCTGGAGCTGTCCCTTCGGGCTGTTCCCCGGAGTATGGTGGTTTCTTCTAAAGCTCTATCTGCTTATTGCCACGTTTATCTGGATTCGCTGGACCTTTCCCCGGACGACCATTTATGGACTGTTGAATCTCAGCTGGAAAATTCTCATTCCACTGTCTCTCTTCAACCTGCTGTTAACCGCAGGATTAATAAAGGTGTTTTAAGATGATCACCTATTTTAGCGACATATATCATGGTTTGATCAGCCTCTTTATTGGCATGGGCATTACCTTCAAAGAATTTTTCAGTCCTACGGTCACGGTCTCTTACCCTTACGAAACCCTGACGATGTGCGATAAATTTCGCGGCCATACCGAACTGATCGCGAGTGAAGAAGGTAAACCAAACTGTGTTGTCTGCGGGCTCTGTGAAAAAGCCTGCCCTTCAAACTGTATTTCTCTCGCGGGTGAAAAACCGGAAGGCGAAAAGAAAAAGGTATTGACCAAATACATTCTTGATTTCACCAGGTGTTCTCTTTGTGGCTCCTGTGTCGAGTCATGTAATTTCAACGCGCTTGAGTTCTCTAAAGAATACAATTTGGCGAGTACCAGAAAAGAAGACTTTATCTTTGATCTTCTTAAACGTCTGGAGGAAAGAAATAAATGAACCCGTCAATGGTTACATCCCCAAGCCTTTTTAGTGTCGAAGGGCTGGTCGGGGTAGTCTTTTTAATTAATCTGGTAATTACTATTACCGGCGGCGTTATTGCCTGCAACTCTGAAAGACTGGTTCGAGCCGTAGCTGGACTCATTGTCTGTTTTATTGGAGTGGCAGGACTCTACTACTATCTGAATTCACCTTTTGTCGCCCTGATGCAGGTTCTGATCTATGTCGGAGCTGTCGCGGTGACCATCTCTTTTGCCATCATGCTTGCAGCCCCAGAGGAAAGTAAAAAGGTTGGTCCCTCCAGTCCGCTGGTCGGTCCTGTCGGTTTTGCTACCGCGGCTCTTCTTGCCGGCGGATTTTCCATCCTAGCTGTAAGGACCGACTGGAAAGTCATGGACAAAATCAACGATGGATCGGTCAAAACCATTGGTCTGCAATTATTAACCCAGTATTCAATGGTCTTTGAGCTGATTTCAGTCGTTCTGCTTATTGCAATTCTGGGTGCCCTGGTTATTGCCAGAGGTGGGAGGGATAGTTGATGTCGATACTTACACTTTACAATGATCTCAACACGTTTCTCATTATCGGTGCCGTTCTTTTCGGTATTGGAATTTACGGTATTGTTACCAGAAGAACACTTATCGGTATGCTCATTGCGGCTGAGTTAATTCTGTCTGGATCGTCAATCAATTTTATGGCGTTTAATCGTTTTACTTCACCGGATCCGGTTACCGGACAGGTATTCACGCTTTTTATCATGGCGGTTGCCGCTGCTGAAGCTGCCATCGGTCTCAGTATCATTATCGCGGTGTATCGCCAGTTCAAATCGATAGACGCAGAAGACACTGTTCAACTTAAAGGTTAGCCGAGGAGCCACCTGGAATGGATTATAAATTACTCATAGCCCTGCTCATTCCGCTTATTGGTACGCTGGGAGTGATGCTCAAGGGGGACAACGAAAACATCAGGGAGGGAATCTCTTCAATTTCCTCTATCCTCCTCCTGCTGGTTGTTGGCTCCATGATTCCTGCGGTACTCGAAGGCAAGACACTCGTTTTCCACATGTTTACCATCCTCCCGGGAGTGTCCGTCACCTTGCGCGCTGATGCCATGTCCATGATTTTTGCCATAGTGGCCTCCTCTCTCTGGACCATCGCTGTCTTCTACTCGATGGGCTATATGCGAGGACTCAAGGAACATGCGCAGACTCGTTTCAATGCCTGTTTCGCCTTGTCCATTTTTGGTGCAATCGGGGTTGCCTTTTCCGACAATCTTTTCACCATGTACCTTTTTTACGAAATCGTCTCCGTATGCACGTATCCCCTCGTTGCCCACCATCAGGATGCAGAAGGATACAATGGGGCACGTAAATATATCATTTACCTGACAACCACGGCCAAAGCCTTCCTGTTGCCTGCCATGATTCTCATCTATGTGCTAACCGGAACGCTGGATTTTGCATCAAATATCCACGATGGTATCTTTCCTACCGGTATAAACGGCACCCTGGTCATCATGCTGTATATCTTTTGCATCTTCGGTTTTGCCAAGAATGGTGTCATGCCCTTCCATCATTGGCTGCCTGGCGCAATGGTTGCACCAACGCCTGTTTCGGCACTGCTCCACGCGGTAGCCGTTGTTAAAGTGGGCGTGTTCTGTACGACAAGAACCATGCTCTACACGTTTGGGACCGATACCATGCATGCCTTCAACCTTGGTATCCCCACTGCCTATTTTGTCAGCTTTACCGTTCTCGTTGCATCAATTATCGCACTTTCCAAAGATAACCTAAAAGCTCGACTGGCCTACTCTACCGTCAGCCAACTCTCGTACATTATTTTGGGTGTTGCCTTGCTTACCGAACCTGGTATTCAGGGTGGGTTGATACATATCGTTAACCATGGGTTTTCCAAAATCACTCTGTTCTTCTGTGCTGGTGCCATCTATGTAGTAAGCCACAAAAAAAATATATCTGAAATGAGTGGCCTTGGCAAATCAATGCCCTGGACCTTCGGGGCCTTTGGCATTGCTTCACTCAGTATGATAGGTGCTCCACCTGTCGCCGGATTCATAACCAAATGGAATCTACTCATCGGCTCGGTTGAAGCACATCAACTCGGAATTCTTCTTATCCTCATTGCCAGCACCTTGCTCAACGCGGCATATTTTGCCCCAATTACCTACAAAGCTTTTTTTGGTAAACGTCCGGTAGATGAACCTTTTACTGGCATTAAAGAAGCACCTTTGGCCATGCTCATACCTATTCTGATAGCATGTACAATTTCGGTCCTCATTGGAATTTTCCCTGACTTCATGTTGCAATTCGTAAAGGCGGTGACGGGATGATTGTAACGCTCATTGATTTTTTGAAAGAACGACTGGAGGCGGTGAAGGTTGGCTGCTACATTGGCATCGCAATCATGTTGGTCTGGTCGGTTGTTGCTGTTGATACCCATCACGCACATACATGGATGGAAGCACACATTCCAGGTTTTTGGTCGATGTTTACTATTTTGTCCTGTGTGATTCTCATTTACTTTGCGAGATGGTTTGGCAAAAGTGGAATCATGACCCGAGAGGATTACTATGACAACTAGTTTTATCCATCCGGCTCTGATATTGATTTGTGGTGCCCTTATTCTGCCATTTATCAAAGATCCGTTTCGTAAAATCTACCTCTGCAGTGTGCCGATCCTCACCTTTGTGGACGTGATCTATCTCAGCTGGCACCCGGGCGTACATGGAGTGGTCACCTTCATGGGTGAATGGACCCTTACCTTTGGACGAGTAGACAGTCTGTCCATAATTTTTGGGTTCATAATGGCCCTCATGGCCATTATCGGCACCGTTTACGGCTTGCACGTCAAGGACAACCTACAGCACATTGCCGCCTGGTTCTACGTATCCGGTAGTCTTGGAGTAATTTACTGCGGCGACTACTTAGTCCTCTTTCTCTTCTGGGAAATGATGGCCTTTGCCTCCACCTTTCTGATCTGGTTCAATAAGGATGACGAAGGAGCACTGGCAGCAGGATATCGTTATTTGCTGGTTCACACCTTTGGCGGTGTCGTGCTGCTGCTTGGGTTTGTCCTTCGTTATCAGGCCACCGGTGATCTTTCTTTTGTCCAACTCGATGAACATAACACCCAGCTGTATACATGGTTGATCATGGCAGGGTTGATGCTTAACGCTGCAGTCCCTCCGCTGCATTCCTGGCTGCCGGATGCGTATAGTAAGGCTACTGTCACCGGGGCTGTTTTCATGTGCGCCTTTACCACCAAAACAGCTATATACACTCTGGCCCGTGCTTTTGCAGGCTTTGATATCCTGATAATTCTGGGGGTGATCATGGCCATTTACGGTATTATTTATGCCATGATGGAAAATGATATCCGCAAACTGCTCGCCTGGGAGATTGTCAGTCAGGTTGGTTATATGGTAACCGGGGTAGGTATTGGAACTGCGCTCGCCATAAATGGTACCTGTGCCCATGCCTTTGCCCATATACTTTATAAGGGCTTGCTCTTTATGGCCGCCGGGGCCATTATTCACTCTACCGGTAAATCGAAATTCACCGAACTTGGCGGACTGTATAAAAAAATGCCGGCCACTTTCTTTTTCATGATGATCGGTGGAGTCTCTGTCTCAGCCTTTCCCTTCTTTTCTGGTTTTGTTTCCAAATCGATGATTATAGCAGCTGGTTTTGAAGATCATCTGCTTGTCGCCGGATTCCTGCTTACGGTAGTTTCTGTTGGCACCTTTCTCGTCGCCGGACTGCGTCTGCCCTATCTTATCTTTTTTGGCGAGAACCGATGCAGTGAGGAAACCTGGGCTAAAGCAGAGGATCCTCCATGGAATATGCACGCGGCAATGGCTGCAACAGCATTCCTGTGCCTGCTGATTGGTTCGTACACCCCCTTTCTGTATAGCATGCTGCCCAATGCCGGTGTAACTTTTCACCCTTACAGCGGCTACCACCTGAGTGAGACGCTGCAGATACTTGCATTTACAGCTCTGGCCTTTGTTTTTCTTAAAGACAAGCTTGGCGCCAGAGCCACAATCAGCTTTGATCTGGACTGGTTTTACCGAATGGGTGGACGAGGTTTTCTCTGGCTGGCCCAACATCCCATCCAATGGCTGGACGACGTATGGGGCGTAGCATATAGAGTTGTCGGCCTTTACTCACTGATGACAACTGCCAGATTCTGGTCCTGGTTTGACTGGCACGCCATAGACGGCGTGGTAGATGGAAGTGCCAGATGTGTACAAGCAATCGGCCGAAGGATAGCGATCGTCTTGCAAAGAGGTCAGATACAACAGACTATTTTTATATCAATCACCTTTGCGGCCATTCTTCTCATATCGTATGTCTGGCAATAATATTTTGAACTCAAGGATCACTGGTAATGGATCAATTATTGATTAACTCCGGCTTGCCCATTTTGAGTGTGCTTATTTTCCTGCCTCTGGTTGGAGCACTGCTTCTTCTACTGGTGAAGAATGAGTCACTGTGTCGTTATCTTGCCCTTGCCACGACCAGTATTGTCGGCTTGCTCTCTCTTCGCCTGATAATTGGCTTCGACAGGACAACCGACAAGTTTCAGTTCGTCGAACATCATCCGTGGATTGAAACATTTAATATCAACTACACTATCGGGGTCGATGGTATTTCGATTCTGCTCATACTTCTGACAACAATTATTATGCCGTTTTGTGTCTTGGCATCCTGGTCGTACATAAAAACAAGAATTCAAACTTTTATGATTTGTTTGCTTATCATGGAAACTGCCATGATAGGAGTGTTTGTCGCCTTGGACTTTGTCCTGTTTTATGTCCTCTGGGAAGCAATGCTGATCCCGATGTATCTGCTCATCGGGATCTGGGGTGGGCCTAGGAAAATTTATGCCTCCATTAAATTTTTCCTCTATACCTTGGTTGGTTCAATCTTGCTTCTTGTAGCCATAATCTGGCTCTATACAGCGAACGACTACAGCTTCTTTATTCCGGACATGATGTGGCAGGATTACCCGCTCCACACGCAGATCTATCTTTTCCTAGCCTTTTTCTTGGCCTTTGCCATCAAAGTCCCCATGTTTCCTTTCCATACCTGGTTACCGGCAGCACATGTTGAAGCCCCTACGGCTGGATCGGTTATTCTGGCGAGTATCCTTTTAAAAATGGGGACCTATGGTTTTCTTCGATTTGCATTACCGATAACTCCGGACGCAACGGTCGTGCTCATGCCATATGTCCTTTGGTTGTCGATTGCCGGCATCATTTATGGCGGCTTTACCGCTCTTGCCCAAAGTGACATGAAAAAGCTCATCGCCTATTCTTCTGTCGGCCATATGGGTTTTGTAACACTGGGTATTTTTGTCCTCAACATTGATGGCGTCGAGGGAGCTATTCTGCAGATGATCAATCATGGTATTACCACAGGAGCTCTGTTTCTCTGTGTCGGCATGATTTACGAAAGAACGCATAGTCGAGAGTTACGTTCAGCAACGGGTGTAGGTAAATACATGCCCGTTTATATAACTTTCCTCGCTTTCTTTTCGCTTTCGTCTTTTGGCTTTCCCGGCACGAATAGTTTTGTTGGCGAATTCATGATTCTGGCCGGTGTCTTTAAGTACGGCACTGCTAATGGCGGTTTTCCATATCTGGCTCTGGCTGCTATACCTGG